>JBBQJM010000180.1:0-7816 GCA_038325895.1 Mycobacteriales bacterium | reverse complement strand
GGACTCTGAGCGCGGCCGACCGCTCTGCTGCCCCGGGCAGGCGGATGGGCGACCGGGTCGGGCCGTTGGCCGGGTTCACCATCGGCATCACCGCGGCCCGGCGCCGGCATGAATTCGGTGCCGCATTGGAGCGCCAGGGCGCAGAGGTCGCCTACGGCCCGGCCATTCAGATCGTCCCGGTGGCCAACGACGACAACCTCAGGGCGATCACGGCGGGGCTGATCGCGGACCCGCCGGACATCATGGTGGCCACCACGGCGATAGGCTTCCGCGGCTGGGTGGAAGCGGCCGACAGCTGGGGCGTCGCCGAGCCGTTCCTACAGGCCTTGTCCGGCGCGACGCTGCTGGCCCGCGGGCCGAAAGTGGTCGGTGCGATGCACGCAGCGGGACTGTTCGGTGAATGGTCGCCGCGCTCCGAATCATCATCCGAGGTGCTGGAACGGCTGCTGACCATGGATTTGCACGGCCGCCGGGTCGTCCTGCAGGAACATGGCGAGCCGTTGCGCGACATGGTGGATGCGCTGCGCGCCGCCGGCGCCTCGGTGGTCGAAGCCAAGGTCTACGGCTGGGTGGCGCCGGCCGACAAGGGACCGTTGCTGACGTTGTGCGCGCGGGTCGCCCAGGGCGACGTGCACGCGCTGACCTTCACCAGCGCGCCGGCGGCAGTCAGCTTCCTGCAGGCCGCACAGGATCAGGAGCTGTTGTCCACCGTGACGGCGATGCTGCAGCACCAGGTGATGGCGGTGGCGGTCGGGCCGGTCACGGCCGCCCCGCTGATCCGTGCCGACATTCCAGTGGTCCAACCCGGCCGGGCACGGCTGGGCGCCATGGTGCGTGAGGTTTCTGTGCAACTGCCCGCCAGGCTCGCGCAGAAGGTGACCGCCGCGGGGCACCTGCTGGAGATCCGCGGCACCGGGGTACTCGTCGACGGCGTGTTCGTGACACCGGGTCCGACCGGAATGGCGTTGCTGCGCAAGCTTTCCCGGCACCCGGGTCAGGTGGTGGGCAGGTCCGAGCTGGCGTCGGAACTGTCCGGCGGGGGTTCCGATACGCACGCCGTCGAGGTCGCCATCGGGCGGCTGCGCACGGTCCTGGGTGATCCGCGATTGCTCCAGACGGTGGTGAAACGGGGGTACCGACTGGCTTTCGATCCCGAGGTGGCGTCGACCGGAAGGGACTAGTTCGGCCGGTGACCGCCATCAAGCCCGCCCAGCACCACGGATCGGCATAGGGAGCCGGTCGGGGGCACGTTGATCCCGAAGCGAACGGCAACCGTCACGGTCTGGCGAACCCCCAGTGATGGTTGCTGGGTGATTCCCCTGCGTTCCGCCTCACCGTCGTGGTGTCCATTGATGCTGTTCACGAACGGCGAAGTCGGCAAACGAGGTCGGGTCCCGACCAACGACATCCTTCACGTCTGAAGTGAGTCCGCCGGCGCGGCCGAGCCGGGCGACAGTGTAGATCGCGGTGGTGACCGCGACCATCGGCCACGGCATATCCAGGGTGCGGTGGGCGTGCCAGGCGTACCGGAGCGCGCCGGGCCGGCGGTAGCGGATGGGGCGGCCGAGGACGGTGGTGAGTTCGCCGGCGATTTGCTGGTAGGTCAAGGCCTGCGGGCCCGTCGTGGTCCACGCCCGATTCCGGTGCCGGTCGGGGTCGATCAGAGCGGCCGCGGCGACAGCGGCGACATCCAGGGCGTCCACGAATGCGGTGGCGCCGCTTCCCGCCGGCACGACGATCTCGCCTCGGTCCCGGATGTCGGACAGGTGGGTGGTGGTCAGGTTCTGCATGAAGAACGACGCACGGACAAATGTCCAGGCCAGAGCTGACCGGCGCAGCCAGTCCTCCACGGCGGCGTGTGGGACGACCTTGTTGTGTTCGACGCCCTGGAGGGACAGGAACACCACCTGCCGGACACCTGCCCCGCGGGCGAACTCCAACGAGGGCAGCATCTGCGTTTTCGGTCTGCCCAACTGCGGCGGGCGCATCAGGAACATCCGACGCACCCCGACGAACGCGGTCCAGGTGCCGGGATCAGTGAAGTCCATCGACACCGCCTGCACCCGGTCACCGAACCGTTCCCGAACCCGGTCCGCCTTGCCGGCGGCGGCCCGCACCGGTACCCCCGCCGCCAGGAGGGCTTCGACGACCGCGCTGCCCACGTTCCCGGTCGCGCCCGTGACGAGAACTGGCTCCGCGTCTTCCATCTCACGCCTCCGGACGGATCATTCACCCTTGCTGACGATCTGTGTACCATACATGGATGGAGGTTGTGGCGTTGCTGAGTCAGCTGGATGACGCATTGATCCGGTTGCGTCGGTTGTGGCAAAGCCCCTCTGTGGACAGGGTTCTGGTCGAACCGGACGGCGCCCGGCTGGGCATGTCAACGGTGCTGGTGGCCGACGCGATCCACCGGCGACAGCATGCGGACCCGCCGGAGGTGGTGCGGGTGGGGGACGTCGCGGCGCGGTTGGATGTGGCGCCGTCCACGGCGAGCCGCCTGGTGGACCGAGCGGTCCGGGCGGGCATGGTGGCCCGCGGCAGCGACGCCGCGGACAGCCGGCACGTGACGCTGACTCTGACCCCGGTCGGGGTGGCCCTGTTGGGCCGGGCGTTGACGTTCCGCACCCGATACCTGGAACAGGTTCTGACCGGGTGGACCCGGGACGACGTGGCAGCGCTGGCGCGGTTGCTGGACCGGTTCGCCGACGCCGTGCACACCCACGGCGGCCCGGAACGGCTGACCGGTGACTGACGTCGCGGTGCTCGGCGGCACCGGCAAGACCGGGCGGCTGCTGGTCGCCGAACTTCTCCGCCGAGGGCATCGGGTCACAGTGTTGGTGCGTGACCCCGACAGGCTCGGTGTCCTGGCCGGGCGGGTGCGGACGATCAGCGGGGACAGCCGTGATCCGGCCGCGGTGGCCACCCTGGTGGACGGTGCGGACGCGGTGCTGTCCGCGCTCGGGCCGACCAACAAGGAACCGACACTGCACCGGGACACCGCTGTCGCTCTGGTCGCGGCGATGAACTCCGCGGGTCTCCGCCGGTTCATCGGGATCAGCGGCGCAGGTATCGATGTGCCCGGGGATCAGAAGGCCTTCCGGGACCGGGTGATTTCCACCCTGATTGCCAGGCTCGGCGGGGCGATGGTCGCGGACAAACCCGCTGAGTACCGGGTGTGGGCCGACAGCGGCCTGGATTGGACCCTGGTCCGGCCCCCGCGGCTCCGGGACGGGGCGGTCACCGGGGCGGTGGAGCACGATATCCGCCGATCCACCCGATCGACGTCGATGCGTCGGGCCGATCTCGCCGGGTTCTTGGTCGACGTCCTGGAACAACACCTGTATCTGCGGGCGGCGCCGTTCGCGGCAACAGCGACGAAGACGATCAAGCAGCGCCGCGTGTCCTGACCCCGTCGCCCAGGGTGAAGAACAGTCAGCGGCAGCGGTCCCGTGGGTGAAGCCTGCCGTGACGGGCGGATCGCCCTGCTGGTGCGCCACTGAGCCGCCGTCACCGCAGCGGATCAGCGGATCAGCGGATCAGCGGATCAGCGGATCAGCGAGTGACCGTCACAGCCGCTCTCCGGCTACCGGCGTACCACCGAACGGGTGGTCGGCGCGTAGTTGGTGGCTGTCTGGTATCGGTCCGGCTGTGCCGCTCTCCTGTCGGAGACGGGCTCGTCAGCACAGGCGGGCCGGCTTCTTCCCGGGGGCCAAGATGACAGGCAACGGCATGCGAACTGACAACCCGAACTCGACGAGCCGGGAGACGAGCCGCGCGCTGCATTCGGTCGCCTTTGTCCCTCCCCACGCCGCCGTCACCGACAAGCCGGCTGCGGACTCGGGAGTCGAGGCCAGTTCCCTGCTGCCCAGCGGAGTTGCCGTCCTCACCGCGATCGCCGACGGGAGTCCGTCGGCGCTGACCATCGGGTCGCTGTCGGTCGTGTCACTGCACCCGACGGTCGTCACCTTTGTCGTGCGCAGGAACGGCTCCATGCACCATGTGCTCTCCCGAGCGCCGGGATTCGGGTTGTCCCTGCTGGCCGACCACCAGGAGTTCACCGCCAGGTACTTCGCCAGCCTGCACCGTCCCGACGGTGCCGAGCAGTTCGCCAGGATGCCGTTCCGGACCGGCCCGATCTCTGGGGCTCCGCTGCTCATCGAAGCGCTCGGCTGGCTGGATTGCACCGCGGCCGCACTGGTTCCGACCGGTAACCAGGTGTTGGTTATCGGGAACGTGGAGTACGACCTGGCTGCACCGACGGGCGAGAAGATCGGCATCCCACCGCAGCCGACGCCGCTGCTCAGGGGCGGTGGGCGCTTTCACCGGGCCAAGGACGTCGGCACGCACAAGAGTCCACGTCTGACGGAAGCAGGTCCTCGACTGCGGGTGGTTCGCCCGGGCTCAGCCGACCGGTGAGCGCCAGCCGGCCTGCTCGTCAAGGACGAGCGCGACGACCTCGACGACGGCGGTGACGGGGATCGGCCCGTAGATGTGCGGGAAAAGCTCTTCGCCGCCGATCAGGTTCTCGGCGATCACCGGTACACCCAGCCTGTCCGGGTCGATCACCAACAGGCACATGGGTTCGGTGACGTCGGCGTAGAAGCTTTGCAGCACACCGGCAGTCTGGCCCGGGTAACTGGCGTGCACGAAGCCTTCCTGCTCGAACGTCCGGCCGCGCGAGGAAATCGTGTACTCCCCCACTGTCTGATCGGACTGACCCGACTGACCCGACTGACCCGACTGTGCCGCCTGCCAGTCGGCGACTACTGCGCAGTGGTAGATCAGCCGGCCCGATCGAACGGGTACGTCAGGTCCGTCGGGCACGTCAGACCGCGAGCACCGTGGGCACGATCATCGGGCGCCGCCGATAGGTGTCGCCGACCCACTTGCCGACCACCCTGCGCACCGCCTGGGCGACTCGGTGCGGGTCGGTGATGCCGTCGGCCTCCGTCCTGGACAGTTCGGACTCGACCAGCGGGACCACGGCGTGCAGCGCCTTCGGGTCGTCGGAGAACCCGCGTCCGGAGATCGTCGGCGAGGCTACCGCGCGTCCCGTGTGCTTGTCGATCGCCACGGTGATGGAGATGAAGCCGCCCTCGCCGAGCACCAGCCGGTCGGACAGCGTGTTGTCGCCGACATCCCCGACCGCGTTGCCGTCCACGTAGACCATGCCGACCTCGACGTGACCGGTCACCCGGGCCTTGCCGTTGATCAGGTCGACCACCGTGCCGTTCGGCGCGAGCACCACCCGGTCCTCCGGCACCCCGGTCAGCACGGCGAGCCTGGCCTGTGCGCGCAGATGCCGCCATTCACCGTGCACAGGGATCACGTTGCGGGGGCGCACGGCGTTGTACAGGTAGAGCAGCTCACCGGCGGAGGCATGGCCGGACACGTGCACCTTCGCAACGCCCTGGTGCACCACCGTGACACCGATCCGGGAGAGCTCGTTGATCACCGTGAACACGCTGGTCTCGTTGCCCGGGATCATCGACGACGCCAGGATCACGGTGTCCCCCGAGCGCAGGTTCACCGACCGATGCTCGCCGCGGGACATCCGGGACAGCGCGGACAGCGGCTCGCCCTGCGAACCGGTGGAGACGAGCAGCAGTTGCTCGGGTGGCAGGTCCAGGGCCTTGTCCAACGACCGGACCAGCCCGTCGGGGACCGACAGCAGGCCCAGATCCTGGGCGATCTGCATGTTGCGCACCATCGACCGACCGACGAACGCCACCTTGCGGCCATGGGTCTGCGCCGAGTCGAGCATCTGTTGGACCCGGTGCACGTGCGAGGCGAACGACGCGACGATGACGCGCTGCTTCGCCTTGGCGATGTAGGTGTCGAGCACCGGCCCGATCTCCCGCTCGGGCGCCACGAATCCTGCCACCTCGGCGTTGGTGGAGTCCACCAGCAGCAGGTCGACGCCCTCCTCGCCGAACTTGGAGAACCCGGCGAGATCGGTGAGCCGGCCGTCCAGCGGGAGCTGATCCAGCTTGATGTCCCCGGTGTGCAGCACGGTGCCGGCCGGGGTACGGATACCGACCGCCAGCGCATCCGGAATCGAGTGGTTGACGGCGAAGAACTGCAGGTCCCAGGACCCGATCACACGCCGCTCGCCCTCGGCGATGACCTCGAGCTTCGGCGTCAGCCGATGCTCGCGGCACTTGGAGGCGATGAGCGCCAGGGAGAACCGGGCCCCGATCACCGGCAGATCCTTGCGCAGCCGCAGCAGCCAGGGCAGCGCCCCGATGTGGTCCTCGTGCCCGTGGGTGATCACCACCGCGTCGATGTCGTCGACCCGGTCCTCGACCAGACGGAGATCGGGCAGGATCAGATCGACGCCGGGCTGGCCGTCCTCCGGGAACAGCACCCCGCAGTCGACGACCAGCAGCCGGCCGTCGTACTCGTAGACGGTCATGTTCCGGCCGATCTCGCCGATGCCGCCCAGCGCCACCACCCGGAGCGCTCCCGGGGGCAGCCTCGGCGGCGGATCCGCTGCGGCAACCTGCCCGGCGGACCCGGTCGAGCCTGTCGGGCTCACTGCAGCGGTCCGATCTCGTCCAGGTCCTTGGCGATCAGGTCGGTCTGCGCGTGGGTGGCCGGGATCTGCGGGAGCCGGGGGTCGCCGACGCCGAAGCCCTGCAGCCGCAGGGCGGCTTTGGCGAACACCAGACCGGCACCCCCGCCGGTGCGGCCCATCGCACGGTGCGCCGGCAGCAGGACTTCGTGCAGTTTGCGCGCGGTGGCATAGTCGCCGGCCCCGGCCGCATCGACCATCGCGCGGACGTGTGGCCCGACGACGTGCGCGATGATGCTGACGATGCCGACCGCACCGATGCTCATCCACGGCAACGTCAGCGGGTCGTCACCGGAGTAAAAGGCCAGGTCGGACCCCGCGATGACCTTCGATCCGGCGAGCAGATCGCCCTTGGCGTCCTTCACGGCCGTGATCCTGGGGTGTTCGGCCAACCGCAGCAGGGTGTCCGGCGCGATCGCCACCACCGAACGCGGCGGGATGTCGTAGAGCATCACCGGCAGGTCGGTCGCGTCGGCCACCGCCGCGAAATGCGCGAGCAGGCCCTCCTGCTGGGGGCGAGAGTAGTACGGCGTGACGATGAGATTGCCGTGCGCGCCGGCCTTCTCGGCGGCCTTGGCCAGCCGGACCGAGTGCGCGGTGTCGTAGGTGCCGACACCGGCCACCACGGTGGCCCGGTCACCGACGGCCTCCACCACGGCGCGGATGACGAGTTCCTTCTCCGCGTCGGTGGTGGTCGGGGACTCACCGGTGGTGCCGTTCACCACCAGACCGTTGTTGCCGGCCGCGACCAGCCGCTCGGCAAGCTGGCCGGCCGCGTCAACATCGAGTTCGCCGGTCGCCGTGAACGGCGTGACCATCGCGGTGAGCGTGGTACCGAAGGGCCGGCCTGGCCGGCCGGCGGGCCCGGCGCTGAGGGTCGTCATATTCAGCAAACCTACCGGGCGTGGCCAGCAGTTCCGGTCACCACCCTGCCGTAGGGACACGACATTGCGGGGAGCGTGATGGAGACCGTCGTGGAGATCGTGCCGGTCGACGATCCGGTCACATGCCGCGGGAGCCGACGTGCAGCGCGGAAACCGCCTCCTCGTCTCCGGTGAAGGTCACCTTCGCGGCGTCCCGGCCGGACATCCACAGGATGATCTCGCCCGGCTCGCCGGCGACGGCGGCCGCCGGCTCGCCGGACTTGAGCGGGATCCGCCGGCCGTCCGGCAGCTCCGCGACGATGCCGACCGGGAACTTGCGGAGCGCCAGCTTGGACATCCCGGATCCGAGCATCTT
>JBBQJM010000179.1:0-7835 GCA_038325895.1 Mycobacteriales bacterium | reverse complement strand
GGTGTCGTGCTCAGGTGGGACCCGGCGGCGGCGGCCGCGGTGGAACTGGGCAGCCACGAAGGCGGCGCCTTCGCGGTGACCTGGACCCACGACGGCCAGGCTGTAGTCAGTGGCGGCCGGGACGGTGTCGTCCGGCAGTGGTCGGTGACATCCGCCGGCAGTTCGGTCGAGCTGGGTCGCTCGCCAGGCTCCGTGCTCGCGCTGGCCGGCTCCGCCAACGGCACGCAGCTGGCCGCCGGCAGCAGCGACGGTGCGCTGCGCGTGTGGACGAGCGGCACTGCGGCGCCCAGGGAGCTGGGGCGGCACGAAGGCGGGGTGCTCGTTGTCGCCTGGCAGCCGGGCGGGCCGACGCTGGCCAGCGGAGGCAATGACGGCGCTCTCCGGCTGTGGCGCGTCGATGGCGAACCGATCCAGCTGGCCGCGGACCGCTCGGAAGACCCGGTGCTGTCGGTTGCCTGGTCGCCGGACGGGCGCCGGTTGGCGACTGGGACGCGCGACGGTGCCGTCCAGGTGTGGGAGGCCGATGGCAGCGCGGTGGTGCAGCGCCGTCGCCACGATGGCGCCGTCCACGCGATCGCCTGGTCACCGGACGGACGGCAACTGGCCAGCGGCAGCGATGACGGCCACGTGCGGGTGGGTGCTGCGGGCAGCGGAGCCGACCTCCGTGAACTCCGCGCGACCGGCAACAGCCTGCGCGCCCTCGCCTGGTCCCCCGGGCCGATCGGACTGGCAGGTGTCGGTGGCGACGGCACGGTCCAGATCTGGCACTTCGACGCGCCGGATGGCGAGGTGTTCCAGCGCCGCGGCGAGTGGGTCCGGGCCATGGCCTGGTCGCCGGACGGACTGCGATTTGCGACCGGCGACATCAATGGTCGCGTTCAGCTCTGGGAAACCAGGGACGGTCGGGAGCCGGTCGAACTGGGGCGCCGTGCCGAGCGCGGCGTCCGGGCGATTGCCTGGTCCGCCGGCAACAGGGTGGCCACGGGGCACAACGACGGCGCGGTGTGGCTCTGGGACCCCGGGCGGGACGCTGAACCGGTTCGACTCGGCCACCACCATGCCGACGAAATCCTGGACCTTTCATGGTCACCGGACGGATCACGGCTGGCGAGCATCGGGGGCGACAGTGTGCTGCACGTCCGGCGCTGCACCACCGACAACGATGTGCCGGCGGACCTTCTCGGCACGCTCGCGCTCGACGGAGCGCTGCACGGCGTCGCCTGGCATCCGGATGGTGAACAACTGGCCGTGGCAGGCTCCTCCGGCCTTTACGTTTTCGCGGTTTCGGGTCGTTCACCCGAAGAGGAGTCGAAGTGACGAGAAGGCGGTCCGAGGCCGGACAATTCTTCGACCGGACCAGCGAGTCCGGGATCATCGACGAGCACGTCGCTGCGCTCGGCACCGGCCCTCTACGAGTTGTCGTGCTCGAGATCACCGGTCTGGGCGGTGTTGGCAAGTCGCGCTTCCTGGAGCAGACCCGGGACCGGCTTGCCGCCCGTCCCGATTCGCCGACCCTGGTCTGGGTGTCGCTCGACGACGAGGCGTCGATGTCCGCAACTGCGCCGTTGCTGGCCATCCGCAATCAGCTGAAGAGTGACTGTTACTTGTTCGATACGGCTCTGCTCACGTACTGGGTCGCGACAAATCAACGACTTCGACCCATCGGGAATGAGAACCATCCGAGCCTGGCAGTGCAGACGTACCGTGCTGTCGGCGAGTTCGGACACGACTTCCTGCCGCTCGATTTCGGCGCTCGAGTATTCGCGGAAATCTCCGGCGACATCGCGCTCCGCCGCAGCTACGACGCGAATGAATTCAGTCAGATCGATTCGCTGCGCGAGCACCCGAGCAACCTCTTCCCGCGCCTACCGGAATACCTCGGGCTCGATATCGCCCGCCGCTTCCGCAACCCGGACGAACGTCGGCTGGTCCTGTTCTATGACGGGTACGAGAAGCAATCGGCCAATACGTTGGCAGCCCGCGCGATGTGGTTGCAGGTGCTCATCGCCAATATGCATGCCGGCGTTCATCTGATTGCCGTGCGAGACCGGCTTGGCTGGAACGACCCGGAATTGAGCGGCTTCGTCGAGCACATCGCCCTCGGCGAGCTGCCCGACCAGGAGTGCCGGCGAATGATTCGTCGCGCGTTGGGCAACCTCGAGCGCGATGTCGAGGACAGGCTCGTCGACGGCTCCAGATCGCTCCCGTTCTACCTTCGGGCGCTGATCGACGTATGCCGCGCGGAGATCCATCGTCACGGTGCAGTGCGGGTCGAGGATCTGCCGACCTCGCCGCCCGCAGTCGTCGAGCACTTCCTCGATCATCTGGGCCGGTCGCAGCAGACCCTCGCAGTCATGCTTGCCGGTCTGCAGTACTTCGACGAACAGCTCTTTGGCCACCTTGTCCACGTTGCCGGGCCGCAGGAAGAGGCCGTCGGTATGAGCGAATTCGTGGAGTGGTTCTTCGTCGAGAACGCTGGCGGCGGTCTTTACAAGACACACGATCTCCTCACCGCGGCGGTCCGCAGTTCGGTCCAGGACGACCCGCGGGCGATCGGCGTGCTGCGCAGCGCTGCCGTGCACCTCGACGTCCGAACGAAGGAACCGCCGCCGGTCGGCGCGGAACGGCTGCCACAGCTGTTTCACGCACTCGTCGAAGCCTGGCAGGCGGCCGAACTGGTGCCCGAGACAGACGTCGTGCAATTGATCGACATCGGCTACAACCTCTACGACAGCGGGTATTGGCAGGGATTGATGCAGCTTCCCGGGCTGGCAACCGGTGGCCGGGAGAATGCGGCCCACCTGACCGCTCGGTACTTCGCTGCGTTGGCAACTCGCCGGACCGCCGGACCTGTTCGGGCTCTCGAAAAGCTCGCGCCGCTGGCGCCGCTGCGCGGCCAGTTCGGTCGGCACGCCGCATCCTTCGATGTCGAAGTGGCGTATTCGCAGGAGATCAGCGGCGATTACGCCCACGCACGGGAGGAGTTCCGCAGACTGAGCGACAATGCCGAACCTTTCGACCCCGGCCGCCGCGACCATGTTCGAGCACGCCTCTACCACGCGGACATGCTGATCATGGACGGTCAATTCGCCGAAGCAAACGAAAGACTTGCCGAAACGTACGAACTTCTCGACGCCGACACCGCGCTCGATCCGGTCGAGCTGATGCGTCATCGCGGTCATGCGTACCGCTTCTCGCTGGAGTTCCGCGCGGCCGCGGACCGATATGCCGCGGCACTGGAGGCGGCGGAAGATTCGCCGAGCATGCGCAGCAAGCTCCGTACGAACCTGGCCGAGGCAAGATGCTGGCACGACCCCCGCCGTGCGCTCAAGAACGCCGAGGCGGCGATTGACGAGAATGGCCGGTTGGGCAGCTCGATCGAGGTGGCCAAGGCCCAGGCTGCCATGGGAGTCGCCCTCGCCCGGCTGAGCCGGTTCGCCGAGGCCAGAATCGCCTGCGCGACCGCCCTGGAGGTTTCGGAGGCGGTCGATTATCCGGCAGCCGGCTGCTTCTCGCGGCAGGCGCTCGTCGCGCTGGAGGTGTGGGCCGGAAATCCCGCGCGGGCCGACGCCGCCTACGAGGACCTGATGACCCGCATTCGGTCCCTCGGCACGTACACACACCTCGCGGTCATTCCAGCGTGGATCCGAGGTGACGAAGCGGAGTTCCGCCGAGCCGCGGAGGGCGTCGGTTGGATCTCCAGGACGTCACTCGCCGAGGGTCTCGGACTCATCGGCCGGGTATGACGCCCGTACATCGACAACCACCTTGTTGCCGAACGCGGCCGGACCGTCCCTGAAGATGCCGTCAAGGTCGGTCAACGGGCGGACTTCGAGCAGTGAGCTCCAGATCGGGGTCCATTGCTGTTCCAACAACGCGATCGATTTTGTCAGGTTCTCGGTGTCCCCGTTGAGGTAGCTTAGGTTGAAGGTGACGTCCTTGTGGAGCAGCAAGGTGAGCAGGAATTGCGCATCGGTTGTCTCCGGCAGATGCGACATCGTGCACAATCGGCCGCCCGGGCTCACCCTTTCGCAGCCCAGCCGAAGTCCGGCGGCCGTACCGGATACGTCGAGGACCACGTCGTACTGTTCCGATGGCTCGCCGACCGCCCGACCGTGGGGACCGATCACCTTGCTGATGCGGCACTGTCGAGCCGGATCCAGCTCGGCGATGTCGAACGTCACCCCAGACACGTTGCACAGCAGGAACGCCATGCAGATTCCTATCCCGCCACTGCCGATCACCAGGACCCGATCGGCCGATGATAACCGCACGAGAGAGAGCGCATGCATGGCGCACGACAACGGCTCCGCCAGCGCCAGGTGTGCGACAGGTGTTCGTGCCGAACACTTCTGCAAGTAGCTGGCATGGATGTCCGCCCGAACGGCGAATCCGCGGTTGCTGAACAGACCGATCTGGCCCTGCTCACAGAGGTGCGAACGTCCGCTGCCGCATTGGAAGCAGGTTCCGCAGCGGAAGTTGAGGTCGGTCGTGACCACGTCACCTCGCTGGAAGAACCTCACCGCCGGACCCGTTGCTTCGACAACTGCTACCCACTCGTGGCCGAGTGAGAGCGGCAGGTTGGCCGGTCGCGCGCCGGTGTAATGGGAATGATCGGTGCCGCATACCCCGCAGTAGGCCATTCGTACGCGTACCCAGTACGGCTCCAGTGCAGGTAGCCGATCGATGACCCGCTCTATCCGCCCGGGTGAGATCAGGTCGTAGTGTTCGTTGGACACTTCTGGGCGGCCGTCCGCGACTCTCATCTCGCGTCCGCCATGCCCTGTTCCCAGTTGGCTTCGCTGAACGCGCGGGCGGCACGTTGCAGTGCGGTGGTCGGCCCCGCCGCCCGGATGGCCGCAATGAGTTCAGCGAGCCTGGGGACATCCGACTCTTGCAGCCCGATGCGGACTGCCGCACTGAGCCCGAGGCGGATCCCAAAGCCGAGCGAATAGGGAAGCTTGCGGTAATTGGTCAGAATTCCACAGCGCTCCAGCGCCTCGAAGGTGTCGAACGCACGTTGCCTGCTTCCCTCCTGGATCCACACATGGTGGGTGGGAATGGCGCTGGCTGAACGCGACACAGCGGGGACCCCGTTCTCGATGAGATTTTGCTCGAGGAGCAACGCGCAGCTGAGCATACGCTTCGAGTACATCGTCAGCCATTCGGATCGTCCCAGCGTCAAAGTCGCCGCGTAGGTGCTGGCAACATGCATATTCGACACATAGGTCGAGACCCCGCTCAGCAGCTGATGCCAGGTGGGATCGACTGCACGCGTCGCCAATAATGCTTTCTGTGGTCCGGGAAAGTTCTTGTGCACACTGGAAACAATGAGATCGAATCCCGCATTGAACGGGTTGGGGTGATCACCCGTGATGATGTTGGAAAGGTACTGCGATGCGTCGAAGATCGACACCGCGGCGAGGTTGGCGAGTGGTGAGAAGTCTTCGACGACGAGGCCCTCGCTTCGATCGACGAAAACGAAGTCGGGTGGATTGGCTTCGCACAGCAGGAGCGTCCGCTCCATATCGATGCACATGCGGCGGTCGTCGGGGATCATCTGCAGAACTTCCAACCCGAGTCGTTCGAGGATCTGGCTGCCGACAACATGACCGCCCGCCTCGACGGGGAGTTGGAGTACACGTTGACCTGGGCGTGCGATCGACATGAACAGCACCGAATGGGCTTGCAGGCCGGACAACAATCTCAGAGTCGCGTCCGCTGCACCGAGCGCAGTCGCCCACGCCGAATAGGCCAGGCGGCTGTCACGAGCGATCTGCTCGCGACCTGCGAATTGCATGTCGGTTGCGAGTTGTGCCTCTTTGGATCGCAGCTTGTCGCTGTTGTACAACCCGTGCAGAGTTCCGGCGACTACGGCCAGATCGCCGGGAAATGGAAAGTTCTCCACAGGATTGAGTACCAACGAATAACGCGCGAGATCTTCCTGTTGAGCCAGCGAGGCCCGAAGCAGCGGGCCGAGTTCTTGTGCTTCGGTCAACCTGGGTATCGACGATGCCACCTGGCCGCCTCCTTCGCTGCCGGGTGCGGCGATGAGGGAGCAGTCGTTTGACCGGTGCCGATCGTCGCGTGGATGTCCGACGGCCCGAGGGAAAACCCCACCAAAGCCCCTGTTCATCATGGGTGACCCGGCACACAAATCGGTTGTGAGTTGTGGCGAATGTCGCGGCGCGCGCGCACGGTCGTTGCGTTTCAGGACCTGACTGAGAAAGATCACTGCGTGGACGAGGTCGATCTGGCGATCCTTAAGGAGCTACAGGTCGATGGCCAGTTGAGTCTGGTTGAGCTCGGTCGCCGGGTCCGACTGACGGCCGCGCCGGTGCAGCGACGACTTCGGGCGCTGGAAAGAGATGGGTGGATCACCGGCTACGTGGCACTGATCGACCCTGTCCGCGCACGTCGCGGTTTTGAAGCCTTCCTCGAAATCGAGCTGGCGGATCAGTCCCGCGGCACGCTGACCCTCTTCGAAGAGCGCGTGCAGCTACTGCCCGAAGTCACTGAGTGCCATCGGATGAGTGGCCGGCCCGACTACCTGCTGAAGGTGGTGACTCACGACGTGAAGTATTTCAATCTCTTCTACCTCGATCAGGTCCTGTCGTTGCCGGGGATTTTACGGAGCAAAACGCACATATCGTTGTCGCGGATCAAATACACAACCGCGCTTCCACTACCTCGGAGCGTGCGGGAATACAGTGAGCCGTCGGTAAACCGGCATTCTGCTGGCCCAAACCATAGCACCTGATTCGCCGTGCACTTTGCTCGCGCTTTTTGGCTCACTGGGTGCCAATCAGCTTCTACGCAACGAAGTTGGGTCGGCGGGTTCTGACCCGTGTTGTTTGTTGATCTTGGCGGATGATTCCGCGGTTGAGAAGTAGTCGCAGCCGGTAATTGATGAAGGATCGGTAGCCGCGGGTGACGCGTTTGGTGTTCTTGACGCTTCTATGTGCTGTCAACCCCTGCTGCGGTCAATGCACGGAACAGCTCACGGACCACGTAGCGTTTGAGGCACCGCCGGATTTCGGGGCGCTTTTGCCTTCGGCACGGCGGGCGGCGATGTAGGCGTGGGTTCGGGCGCAGTCCCCTCCAGCGGGTTTTCACGATGTCGTGTAGCGCCCGGTTGAGTTGCCGGTCGCCGCTGCGGTTTAGCCGTTGCCGCACAGTCCATCTCGAACCGGCCTGCAGCGGGCTCACACCGGCCAGGGCAGCGAACGCCGCATCGTTCCGGCCTCGATCCGTGCGGGAGAGACGAGGCGATGGCCTGGGCCGCGCTGACGGGTCTGACACCGAGCTTGTCCAGCAGTCCCGGCGCGAAGGAGGTGACCAACTCGGCGAGTTGCTTCTTGTTCGCGGCCAGTGCGCCGGTCGCTTCCCGGATCGCCAGCGCCAGTCGGCGGCTCTCGCCGCGGCGGATCTGCTGCTCATTGGTGTCGCCCGGGCGGCCACGGCGGCGGGCGATCAACTCCAGGTGCGCATCGGTCATCGCCGGGCACAGTTCTCGGTCGGTGTCGTCACCGGCGAACGGCAACGCCCGCGCAGCCGGTTGATTTACTGGGTCTTGATGGTGGTCAACTCTCGTCTTGCGACGAGCAGGATCCGCATCAATCGCGGTCACCAGCCTGGCGGTGTTTGCCGGCGCCAACGTCAAGGCGGTTCAGAAGAATGGGAAATGGGGCCTCCCGGCATGAATGTGGGTCGGTTTTAGGGATCCGCGGGTGTTGTGCGCTCGTGTGGTAGGACGTGGTTGATGGGTCCGAGGGTGAGCATGATCAGGCCGAGGGCTGCGTTGGCGGAGTGAAATCCGTAGGCGCGGTTGACGA
>JBBQJM010000178.1:0-7848 GCA_038325895.1 Mycobacteriales bacterium | reverse complement strand
TCCGGCCGGCAGCAGAACCGCATCGGCATGTAGGGGCTGGATCCCAGGCCGGCCGACACGTTGAGCAAGGCGTGCGAGCCCCACCGGGAGAGGCCGCGAGCGCGGGACCGGTCGATCCCGCAGTTGGTCACCAACGCGCCGATCCCGGGCAGCCGCACCTGCCCACCGTGGGTGTGCCCGGCGAGCAGCAGGTCGTATCCATCGGCGGCGAACTGGTCGAGCACCCGCGGCTCGGGTGCGTGGGTCACCCCGATGCGGACGACGGCGGCCGGGTCGGCCGGGCCGGCGATCTCGTCGTAGCGGTCGCGCTTGCTGTAAGGGTCGTCGACGCCGGCCAGCGCGATCCGCTGGCCGCGGACGGCCATCGTGTTCCTGGCGTTGCTCAGGTCCTGCCACCCGCGCTCCACCTGTGCCGCTCGCAGGTCCTGCCAGGGCAGCGGCGCGCCACGGGAGATCGTCGGCGCCTTCAGGAAGTAGCGGTGCGGGGATTTCGGTACCGGGGCGTAGTAGTCGTTGTTGCCGAAGACGAAGGCGCCGGGGATGTCGAGTAGTTCACCGAAGGCCGCCAGTGCCGCGGGCACCGCCTTGACGTGGGACAGCGTGTCGCCGGTGTTCACCACCAGGTCGGGTCGCAGGTCGGCAAGGCTGGACACCCACCCGGACTTCCGCTGTTGACCGGGCACGATGTGCAGGTCCGACAGGTGCAGGATGCGGATGGGCCAGGTGCCCGGCGGGAGCACCGGCATATCGATCCGGCGCAGCGCGAACAACCGGGGCTCGGCCAGCGTCGACCAGGCCAGCGTCGCCGCCCCGGCGACGAACACCGATCCGCCCGCCAGCGCCGCTCGACCGAGCACGGATCGACCCGCGCCGGAACTGCTGCGGAAGGGACGGGTGGTCGACGGCATGCGGGCCAGCCTAATCGGCGGTGACGGGAGGGCCGCCCGTCGCGCAGGGAATTCGACCGGCGGCTACCGGATCCTCGACATCGACCCTCAGTCGACCCTGGGAAGTCGACCCTGGGAAGTCGACCCTGGGAAGTCGAGCCTGGGAAGTCGAGCCTGGAAAGCCGACCCTGGGAAGCTACCGCCCGCCGACTCTGGGACTAGCGACCCGCCGACACGACCAGGGTGACGGCCCCGCCCGGCAGCGCCGCGCCCTTGGGGTTCTGATCGACCACGATGTTCACCGCCGTGCCGGTGTTCTGCCTGGTGGTCAGGTTGACGGTGAAGCCGGCAGCGGTGAGTTGCGCCCTCGCCTCGTCCACGTTCTTCCCGATGACCGTCGGCACCTGGGTGTTCGACGACCCCCGGATGTACGCCGGTGACGCCGGCCGGAAGAAGGTGTCGGGTTGACCCTGCTTCAGCGGCTTCATCGTCGACATCCAGGTGGCCGCCGGAATCGAGCCACCGGACATCCCTGCACCGGCAAAGGCCTCGTCCGTCGAGCAGGTGCGGATCGGGTCGCGGCAGATCGACTGCGGCCGTGGCTCGGAATCCCAGACGATCACCGAGGCGCTCATCTCCGGGGTGAAGCCGAGGAACGCGGACGACTTGTACTCCTGGGTGGTACCGGTCTTGCCGGCGGCGGTCCAGCTCCAGCCGGCGGCAGAGGCTGCCGCGTTCGCGGTGCCGCCGGCGGCGAAATCGCCCTCCATGGCCACCGACAGCGTCCGCGCCAGTTCGGCCGGAATGGCGTCCTCGCAGGGCACCTTGTCCCAGGTGACGAACTTGCCGTTGCGGTCGGTGATGGTGTCCACCGGGGTCGGCGGGCACCAGCGGCCGTCGGAGGCGAGTGTGGCGCCGACGTTGGCCATCTCGAGCGGGCTGACCGGCGACACACCCAGGGTGAAGGAGACGATCTTCTGTGCGACCACCTGAGTGGTGTAGTCGGTGCCGGCGTTGGCGAAGGCCGGATCCACGTCGCCGGCGTCCAGCGCGTACCCCCTCAACCCCAACCGCACGGCCATGTCGGCCACCTTCTGCAGCCCGACCTGATCTTCCAGTGCCACGAACGCGGTGTTCGGCGACGTGGCCAGGGCCTGGGCGAGGGTCATCGATCCCGGGTAGGTACCGGCGTTCTTGAACGGTTTGGCCGCCAAGGGGCTGGTGTATTCGGCGGGTGACTCGATCACCGCATTGGTGCCAAGACCGGCCTCCATTGCCGTGGCCGCGGTGAAGATCTTGAAGGTCGATCCCGCGCCCAGCGGCGCGAAGGTCGTGGTCAGCCGTTGCACGGTCTGTCCCTTGTTCGGGTCGAGGCCGTAGGGGCGGTTGGCCGCCAACGCAAGCACCCGCCGCGGCTCGTCCTTGCTGACCACCGCCACCGCGTTCGCGATCCGTTTGACCGCCTCGTTGTTCGGGTCGGCATTGGCGACGGCGGCGGCCTTGGCCGAGGCCATCACGGCCGGGTCGAGAGTCGTCTTCACCGTCCAGCCGGCGCGGGCCACGGTTTTGTTGTCGAACCCGGCGGTGTTCAGGTAGTCGAGGACGTACTGGCAGAAGAAACCGTTGGTGTCGGAGGCGACCGCCGGGATGCAGCCACTGCTGACCCGCTGCGGGTTCAGTCCGAGGTCCTGCTGCTTGGTCTCCTCGGCCGTCGCCTTGGACAGCCGGCCGGCCGCGACCATCACGTCCAGCACCAGGTCACGGCGGTCTCGTGCGTCCTGCACGTGATTCTCGTCCAGCGGGTTGTACCGCGGCGGGTTGTTGACCATTCCGGCAAGCAGCGCGGCCTGGGCGAGGGTCAGCTTGTCCGCCGACACCCCGAAGTACCACTGGGAGGCGGCCTCGGCGCCGTACTGTGACGGCCCGAACGCGACCAGGTTCAGGTACCGCTCGAGGATCTCGGCCTTGGTGTGGGTCTGCTCCAGACTGAGCGCCATCTTGGCCTCGCGGAGCTTGCGGATGGGTGTGCTGGCGATCGCGTCGGCCTTCTCGGCCTCGGTCTTGGCCTGTACCAGGTAGAGGTAGTTCTTCACGTACTGCTGAGTCAGGGTGGAGCCGCCCTGCGCGGTGGTGTCGGCCTGCGCGTTGCGCAGCAGCGCGCGGACGGTGCCGCGCCAGTCCACGCCCTGGTGCTGGTAGAACCGGCGGTCCTCCATGGAGATCACCGCGACCTGCAGGTAGTCCGAGATCGAGGACAGCGGGACGTCGACCCGGTTCTGGTCATAGATGGTGGCGATGGGCGCACCGCTGGCGTCGGTGAAGGTGGTGCGGAGCGGGATGTCCCCGTCCAGCGGGTCCGATTTCGCGTCCTCGATCGCGTTCGTGACGGAGTTGGCGGCCAGCCCCACACCCAGCGTCATGGGGAGCAGCAGGCCCGCCACCAGCACCCCGGCCAGCAGGGTCCCCAGTATCAGTCGGCCCAGACCACTCATCACTCGCACCGGCCAAGGGTACCGGCGGGTACGTGTGAGAACCGTGACCTCGCGCTGGGAGGGCGGGGCGGGTGCACGCACCGCGCGCGTGCGTTCGGTCACACGCCGTTGCCGACGTCGCCGGTCGGCGTCGCGGTCAGCGGTGCAGGCCGGGGTCAGGCGGCGGTCAGGCGGCGACCGATCTCCCGCAGCGCGGGCAGGTCGTGGGCGTCCGAGGCGAGGGAGGCGACCTCGACCACCGGCAGGTCGGTGTGCACCCGATCGAACCGGGCACGCATGTGCAGCTCGGCGGCGCGGACCGCGAGCCGGTCGGTGTGGATGCCCAGCACCGCGGCCGCCAGCGGCGCGCTCCGTTCGATCTTCTCCTGCGCCACCTCGGCGGCCGGCAGCGGCAGCTTGGCCAGCGGCGGATGGGTGCGATTGAGGATCAGCCCGGCCAGCGGCATCCGTTCGGCCCGCAGCCGGTCGGCGAAGTACGAGGCCTCACGCAGCGAGTCGGCCTCGCAGATCGACACCACCACGAAGGCCGTGCCCGGCGCGCGCAGCAGCTCGTAGGTGTGCTGGGCCCGTTCCCGGAAGCCGCCGAACATGTCCTCGAACAGCTGCACGAACTGCGCGGCGTCGTGCAGCATCTGGCCGCCGAGCACCGTGGTGACCGCCTTGGAGAACAGCATGAAGCCGGCGCCGACGATCTTCATGACCCCCCGGGTCGGTGCGGACAGCAACCGGATCATCCGGCCGTCCAGGAAGGAGGAGAGCCGCTGCGGGGCGTCCAGGAAGTCCAGCGCGGACCTGCTCGGCGGGGTGTCGACGACGATCAGGTCGAACTGGTTGGTCGCCGCCAGCGTGGAGAGCTTCTCCATGGCCATGTACTCCTGCGTTCCGGAAAACGAGGTCGAGATCACCTTGTAGAACGGGTTGACCAGGATCGCCTTGGCGCGCTCGGGTGTGGAATGGGCCGCGACCATCTCGTCGAACGTGCGAGCGGTGTCCAGCATCATCGCCCAGAGCTCGCCCTTGGGGTCGGCCAGCTCGATGTCCACTCGGCGCGGGTCGTTGTCCAGGGCCTCCAGGCCCAGTGACTGGGCCAGCCGCTTGGCGGGGTCGATGGTCAGCACGGCGACCTTGCGTCCCGCATCCGCCGCCCACAGCGCCATCGAGGCCGCGGTGGTGGTCTTGCCCACACCGCCGGAGCCGCAGGTCACCACCACCCGGGTCTTGCTGTCCCGCAGGATCGCGCCGAGGTCGAGCACTCGTCTGCTCACCGGACCCCCTGCTCGGCCAGCTGGTCGGACAGCTCGTAGACCCCGCCCAGATCGCCGCCGTCGACCAGCCTGGGCAGCGACAGGATCGGCAGCCCGGTGGCCACCAGCTGCTCGCGGCAGTCGGCCTCGTCCAGCACCCGGATGGCGTGCTCTGCGGCCTGGACGGCCAGCCCGTCCAGCATCGCGTCGTCGGCGGTGATGCCGCCCTGCGCCAGCCCGGCGGCCAGCCGGGACTTGTCCAGCCGGTTCTCCGCCGCGGGCGTCAACGACGCGGGTGGCAGCCGGGAGACGGTGGCGGCGTTGACGATGATGGTGCCGACCGGCAGGTCCGCATCCCGCAGATGCTCGATGGTCTCCAGGGTCTCGGTCACCGGCATGTCCTCCAGCAGGGTGACCAGATGCACGATGGTGTCCGCCGAGTGCAGCAGCCGGACGACGCCCTCTGCCTGGCTGTGGATCGGGCCGCGCCGGGCGATGTCGGACATCGCGCCGGTGACGCCGAGGAACGTCACCACCCGCCCGGTCGGCGGCGCGTCCATCACGACGGCGTCGTAGACGAGCTTGTTGTCGCTGCCCAGTCGGGTGACGGTTTCCTTCACCTTGCCGGTGAGCAGCACGTCCCGCAGGCCCGGTGCCAGCGTGGTGGCGAACTCGACGGCGCCCATCTTCTTCAGGCTGCGACCGGCGAAGCCGAGGTTGTAAAAGATCTGGAAGTACTCCAGCAGTGCGGCCTCGACGTCGATGCACAGCGCGCGCACCTCGCCGCCGCCACTGGCCACCGCGACCTTGCGCTCCTCGTACGGCAGTGGCGGCACGTCGAACAGCCGGGCGATGCCCTGCCGTTCCTCGACCTCCACCAGCAGCACCCGCCGGCCCTCGGTGGCCAGGGTCAGTGCCAGGGCCGCCGCGACTGTCGTCTTCCCGGTGCCACCCTTACCGGTGACGACGTGCAGCCGGGCCCGGTGGCAGGCGGCCGTCCACGGATCCCGGGCCGGAGCGACCTTGCCGGCTTTGCCATTGCCGGCCGCGGTGCCGTTGCCGATCGCGGCCTTCGGGGTCGCCCCCGGCTCGTTATCGGGTGCAGTATCGGGTGCGGGCGCTGCAGCGCGCGGTTCGGCGGGTGTCATCGGATGTCCTTATGCCCTGACCGCGGCGTCTGAAACCGGGAGGCTGCCGGCGGCGCTACCAGTCGGACCGCTCGTGACCGCGTGCTGGGTGGCAGCTCCGGCATGGTCACGGGAACTAACGGTCAGTTCGACGGAGGCGCTCTGCTGCAAGGTTCGACCGACGGTGCAGCTGCGGTCGATGGCCCGCCGGATGACCGTCTCCACCCGACTCCGGTCCTGTCTGCTCAGGCCGGTCAGGTCGACCACCAGCTCCTCGTGCAGAGTGGGGTAGCGCACCTCGGCGGGGTCGGACGGGCCAGACACATGCACGCTGATCGCGACATCGTCACCCAGCCTTCGGGCCAGCGCGGCGTCCGCGCTCATCCCGCTGCAACCGGCCAGTGCGATCTTCATCAGCTCGCCGGGGGTGAACACCGCACCGGCGTCGGCGGGCCCGACGAGCACTTGCGCGCCGCGGGTGTTGTGCCCGCGGTAGCGGCGGGAACCGATCCGGTCGACCCACAGCCCGTCCGCGGACGCGGGCGACCGCCCCGTGGCGTCGGGCGCCGTTGGCGCGGTGTGCGCATCGGCGCGGGCGTCCGGCGGCCCGGCTGTCTCGGCGGTCATCCCTCGATCCTGCCAGGGGAATCGCCCGGCGGGCTGCGCTTGCGGTCAGCGCTTCCGGTGAGCGCCGTCGCCCGTCGCGTCAGAGGTGCGCCAACACACCACGATCGGCAAGCCCGGCCGCGACCGGTCCTGGTCCCGGATTCGGTCGGAGTCCAGCTCGTCAGCCCGCGCGCACTGGCGTCCAGGACGACTGTGCTCACTGTGCTCACTGGCTCACTGCGTGACGGGGCCGATCGGCGGGCCGCCGGTCGCTGAAAGTCACTGATCAAGTGCGGTACGTCACCGGGAACCGTTGCCGAACGCGACCGCCGGATCACTGAACGTCGCCGGGTGCAGGGTTGTCCCAGGTCCGTTCCGAGTATTTGGGCGCCGCATCTCGGGGAACTCTCGCGGGTCATCCGGGGACCGCTGACTCTGCTGCCGACCGACGATTCCGACGAGTCTGAGTTCAGGACGGATCGTCCGATGACGAACCAGGGGGTCGATCATCATGACAATTCACAGCTCCGGGGGGCGGAATTCCGGTGGCCGGGTGTTTCAGGCGAATGGCGCACGAGCCGACCCGGGCGGCCGGTTTTCCAGCGGTAAGGAGTAGCAGTCCGGCCGCCGCGCCACACATCGCTACGTCGCCGGGTCGGTGTCCAACACCGAACGAGGGGAAATCCGGCGGAAAGCGCAGGCGACCGGTGGCGGCCGCGGCTCTCGATTTTCGGGCATTGACCCGGCGCGACCTCCCCAGGTATTCCCAAGGGGAAATAAGGACCGCCGTCGCGCGAAATTCCGGGGGGAAATTCGTGCCTCGCGCCCGGCGCCTGGATGCCGAACAACCGAAGTGCAGGTCAACGTTCGGCTTCGCACCGAATCCACCGGGGGAATTGCCACAACTTTTTTGTATTGCCAGGAGGGGAAATGTTCGCATCAAGAAACCGGAAGGCAGTTGCCGACCGAGCCGGAACGGCTCGAGCCAATCCCGCTGCCGCCACTCGCCGATGGTCTGGGTTCAACAAGGGCGTGGTGCTCGGCCTGACGATCACCCTCGGCTGCCTGGGCATGCCGGGGCTCGCGCAGGCGGCGTCAGCTCAGGCCGCGCCGGTTTCTAGCAGCGCAGCCAACGCAGCCACCGCCGCGGCGGTCACCGGGTTCACGCATCCCGGAATCCTGCTCGGGAAGGCGCAACTCACCTTCGTCAAGAGCAAACTGGCCGCGGGTGCCCAGCCCTGGTCGACCGGTCTCGCGAACCTGAAGAACGCCAAGGCAGACACCGGCCATAACAAGGGTGTCGCCTACAGTTCACTGTCCTGGACGTCACGACCGGTTGCCTATGTCGGTAGCGGTGCCTACCACAATCCCGACGAGGGCTGCTTCGACGAGGTCAACGACGCGGTTGCCGCCTACACCCAGGCACTGCTCTGGTATTACACCGGCAACAATGCCAACGCGCAGATGGCCATCAAGATCCTGAACGCCTGGT
>JBBQJM010000177.1:0-7891 GCA_038325895.1 Mycobacteriales bacterium | reverse complement strand
CCCGGGGAATCCGCGCCCGGGGAATCCGCGCCCGGGGAATCGGTGGCTCGAGAATGGGTGGCCGAATCGATGACCGGGCCGGTGGCAGCACCATCGGTTGCCGGCCTCACCGAGTCGTCGACAGCGCCGACCGTCGGGTCGACAACCATCAGTCGGGAATTCTCTGGTCGTTCCGGGTGTGCCATGACGCTCTCCTGACGGGCGGGGCGGCTGATGCTGGCCATGCGGTGGTTCGGCGACTTTCGGCCTCGTCGATGCGCCCGGCGCCGGGCGCATCGAAGGACGGCTCACTTGCTGAGTGAGTCGTGAACGGGCGGCATACCCGCGGCCGAGAACCGCCGCTGGAGCGGCGTGGGATCATTTGTTTCTTGATCGACGTCGATGACTTTTGAGCACGACCGTTGGTTCTGGCGGCTGAGGAGGACTGGATGCCGGAGGACCACACAGCAACAGTGACGCCAGGGGCTGGAATGGCCGCTGGACTGGGTGCTGGACTACTGACCGGAACGACCACAGGTTCCGGTGCTTGCGCCGTGCTCCGGCTTGACGCGGACACTCGACATGGCTCGGAGATGTGCCGTGAGTAGAGGGCAGTCAGCCCTGGGGCAAGAGGCGGTGACGGGCGAGCCGGCCGGGGGCGGTGTCCACTTCGATGTGCTGGGGCCACTGCGCGCGCGACGTGGTGACGTCGACGTCCCGTTGGGGTCGGTGCAGCAGCGCGTCGTGCTGGCGGTGCTGCTGCTGCACGCCAACCGGCCGATCGCCCGTCAGCAGTTGATCGAAGCGATCTGGGGATGGGATGCACCGACCTACGCGGTGAACCTGTTGCAGAAGCATGTGTCAGGGCTTCGCCGCGCGATCGAGCCCGACCGGGTCGCCGCCGGCTCTCCGTTGCTGACCTGGACGCAGGCCGGCTACCTGCTGAAACTGGCGCCGGGTCGGCTCGACCTCGACAACTTCAATCGCGGCGTCGAGAGCGCGAGGCTGGCTCGCGCGAGCGGTGATCTGGCTGCGGCAGCGACCTCACTGCACGAGGGACTGCGCCTCTGGCGGGGAATGGCCTGCGAGGGCCTGAGCAGCCCGTGGCTGGACGGCGAGAGGGACCGACTTGCCGAGCGGCGGATCACCGCCATCGAAGAACGAATGGACATCGACCTCGCCCTCGGCAGGCACTTCGACCTCGTTGCCGAATTACAGCAACTGACGGCCGAGCACCCACTCCGCGAACGCTTGCGGGGTTTGCTGATGCTCGCGCTGTACCGCAGCGGGCGGGTTTCCGAGGCGCTTGCCGCCTTTCGGGACACCCGGAAGTACCTGCGGGACGAACTGGGCGTCGAACCCGGGCAGCACCTGCAGGAACTCCATCAACAGATCCTTTCGACGGATTCGTCGCTGAACGCACCAGCCGCCATCGACCCCGTGCAGGTTTCCGGCCCAGTTCCGCAGACTCGAATTCCTGCACAGCTCCCGCACAGCATGGCCGACTTCACCGGCCGGACCGAGGAGCTTCGGGACCTGGACTCGTTGCTGACCGCTGAAGCGGCCGACAGCGTGCTGGTTGCGATGATCGTCGGAACGCCGGGAGTCGGGAAGACGACATTGGCCGTGCAGTGGGCCCATCGCATCAAGGCCCGCTTTCCCGACGGTCAGCTCTATATCAACCTGCGCGGATTCGATCCTGGCGGCCCAGCAATGGAAACCCCCGATGCCATCCGCGGATTCCTCGATGCCTTCGAGGTCCCCCACCAACGCATTCCGGTCAATCTGGACGCGCAGGCCGCGCTGTATCGGAGCCTCACCGCTGAGCGCAGGCTGCTGATCGTGCTGGACAACGCGGCGGACGCGGATCAGGTGCGGCCCCTGCTGCCGGGCTCACCCGGCAGCGCCGTCATCGTCACCACCCGCAACCAGCTCACCGGGCTGGTCGCCGCGGAGGGCGCGCATTCCTTGTTCGTCGACCTGCTCACCCTGGCCGAAGCTCGGCTCTTCCTCGAACGGCGGCTCGGAGCCGACCGGGTCGAGGCCGACCTTCGCGCCGTCGACGAGATCATCGTCTCGTGCGCCAGATTGCCGTTGGCGCTGTCGATTGTGGCCGCTCGTGCCGCGGTCATGCCGAAGGGGTTTCTGCTCGGTGCGCTGGCCGCCGAGTTGCGCGAAGCCCAGGGATTGTTGGACGCCTTCGACGGGGATGACGATGCCACCAATGTGCGCGCGGTCTTCTCCTGGTCGTATCAGCGACTGAGCGAGCCGGCGCAGCGGCTCTTCCGGCTGCTGGGCTGGCACCCCGGACCGAGCATCTCCATCCCGGCAGCAGCAAGTCTGGCGGGGGTGACGGCATCGCAGGTCCGGCGCACCCTGCGACAGCTGGCGGGGGCTCACCTGGTGCAGGAAAGCGCCCCCGGTCGGTTCTCCTTTCACGACCTGCTCCGTGCCTACGCCGCCGAGCAGGCCGAGCGGATCGACTCGGAGGCCGACCGACGAGCGGCGAGCGAGCGCGTTCTCGATCACTACCTCCACACAGCCCACCGTGCGGGTTTCGCGATGTATCCGCATCGCGAGGACACCATCAGCATGGTGACGACGCAGCCGGGAATTGTGATCGCCGAGGTCGGCGATCACCAACTGGCGGCCGAATGGTTCGTCGCCGAACACCCGGTGATACTGGCGATACTTCGGCACGGAGTCGACCTGGGATTCGACCGGCACGTGTACCAGCTGGCCTGGGCGTTGGCCCCCTATTTCGACTACAACGGTCATTGGCATGATTTCGCCGAAACCCAGCAGGCCGCTGTCCTCGCTGCACGACGTCTCGGCGACGGCTCTGCGGTGGCGCTGACCAGCCGGCTTCTCGGAGTCGCCAGCGGGCGGCTCGGTCGGTACGACCAGGGCCTGGAATGCCTACGGCAGGCTCTGGACGAGTACCGCCGCCTCGATGATTTCGCCGGCCAGGCGCACGCGCACCGCAACTCCGCCGCCATTTGTGACGAACAGGGTCGGTATCGCGATGGCCTCGAGCACGCCCGGCAGGCACTCGAACTCTTCAGGCCAATCGATGATCGGGTGGGGGAAGGGCGCGCAATGAACGCCGTTGGGTGGTTCCACCTCCAGCTCGGCGAAGAGGAACGAGGGCTCAGCGTCTGCCTGCAGGCGCTTGAACTCCAACGCTCCACGGGTGACCGTTACGGCCAGGCGGAGACCCTCGACAGCCTGGGCTACGCGCACTTTCGACTGGGGCATTTCGATGATGGCCGGTCGGCGTTCGAACGTGCCATCGAGCTGTATCAGGTATTTGACGACCGGTACAGCGAGGCGAACTCACTTGCTCGTCTCGGTGACACCCTGGAGGCAGCGGGTGATCTCGATGCCGCGACGGCGGCGTGGGAACGTGCGTTGAGAATTCTCCGGCAACTCGGCCACCCCGATGCGGACGTGGTTCATTCGAAGATCAGCGGCGCCGCGCGCGGCAAGGCCACCCTGGCCGGCCGTCTGCACTCGATCAGTTGAACTCCGCCGATGCGGCAATGCGCCCTGATCGTGCCGCCGTTGAGGTGCACGCGATCAGGCAAATAGCGGTTGCCTTTTGATCCTGGGTCTAGTACGACTGACCAGGACATGGCGCGGCGCGCGTCGCCAACAAATAGGAGGAGCAGGGATGCCCGGAAATTGGAATGACGACAACGTAGACAACCTTCTGGCAAAACTCACCGCTCCGGGAGTTCTGGACGACAACGACAAGCGGCTTCTGCATTACATCATCAGTTTGGCCCAGGAATCTATCAGCACCCAGGCCGTGCGCGAGGAGTTCGAGCGGGGATATGTGGCAGGCCCGATTGGTGACGCCGCTGGCGCCGGTGGTGGCGGCGGGTACGCCGGGACCATTCTCGATTCTATCCGGAGACTCTGCGACGGAATTCGGTAGAGGCGCGAAGTTCGTGGCCAGCAAACGGCAGCGGGTTTTTTCGCGAAACGGGGTCCCGGCGGCATGGTGACAATGCCGCTGGCACCACCGAGGCGCCCAGTCGACCGCGACGACCGGCCGGCCGGTCCGGCGAGGTTCGCTGCGCGCGCCGAATGGCCGACCCTGGTGGTGTCGATGCCCTTCATGGACCTCCACTACCCGTCGATTCAGCTGGGACTACTCAAGGCGATCGGCACGGGCTGGGGTTTTCCCGTCCGCACATTGCACGCAAATCTCGACTTCGCGGTTCGGATCGGTCAGCAGAGATACGACAGTCTGGCCGAGCATCGCGGCGTACTGGTCGGCGACTGGCTGTTCTCGCCAGAGGCATTCGGCGACAGCGCGCCGGATCGCCGAGGGCGATTGCTCGAGGATTTCGCCGACCGGATCATCGACGGCCGGGAGAGCGATCCCGATATCAGGGCGGCGCTGCTGCGCACCCGTCAACACGACGTGCCGGAATATCTGGATGAACTGCTCGAGTCGGTGGCATGGGAGCAGCATCGAGTAGTGGCCTTCAGCTCGACTTTTGCGCAGAACGCGGCGTCCTTCGCCCTGGCTCGCCGGTTGAAGGAGAAATATCCCGATATCGTCATCGTTTTCGGCGGCGCGAACTTCGACGGCGACATGGGTCTCGAATTTGTTCGCGCTTTCGACTTCATCGACTACGCGGTGATCGGTGAAGGAGATCTGGCGTTCCCGCGTTTGCTGGATGCGCTCGCCGTCGGGTCGGACCCGGGGTCGGTTCCCGGCGTGGCCCGGCGCCGCGACGGTCAGGTCCGACTTCAGCCGTCCGAGCCGCCGTTCAGGGCGCTGGATGAATTGCCGACACCCGATTACCAGGAGTACTTCGAGCGTGCCGAGGACCTCGGCGTGTTGCCGGCCGGGGGTGTCCATCCGGCGGTGCGAATACCGTTCGAATCGAGCCGCGGTTGTTGGTGGGGGGAAAAGCACCATTGTACATTCTGCGGGTTGAACGGGGTGGGAATGTCATTCCGCTCCAAGACCGCGCAGCGGGTGCTGGACGAGCTCGCCGAGCAGGCGCAGCGGTATCATAGTTTTGCCTTCGACGCGGTCGACAACATCATGGATGTGGTCCATCTCAGGGAAATGCTCCCAGCGCTCGTGGAAAGTCGTGCCGACTACGAGATCTTCTACGAGGTCAAGGCAAACCTGACGCGGGACCAGCTGAGGCTCATGGCACAGGCGGGAATCACCCGAATTCAGCCCGGCCTCGAGTCCATGAACTCCAGGGTGCTCACGCTCATGCGCAAGGGCGTCCGAGCAGGGCAGAACATCAACCTGTTGAGGTGGGCGCAGTACTACGGTATCAACGTGTCCTGGAACATCCTGTGGGGATTCCCGGGTGAATCCGAGCAGGACTATGCGGAGCAGGCCGCCGTTTTATCGCACCTGGTGCACCTGAAACCCCCGTCGAGCGCCGGGCCCATCTGGATGGAGCGTTTCAGCCCGATTTTCTCCGATGGTGAATCATTCAAGTTGAAGTCTCGCGCACCGGAACGCAGTTATTCGTACGTGTATCCCGATGTCATCGATCTCGAAAAGATCGCCTACTTCTTTGACTACGAACTCGAGGCACCGTTGCCACAGAGCGCGTATTCCGGGGTGGATCAGGCAGTTCGCGCCTGGTCTGCGGCATGGACGGCGGACGAGCTGCCGATCCTCAAGTACTGGTCCGCGCCTGGTTTCGTGCAGATCTACGATGGCCGGCATCCCGGGAAGGAAGGCACCTACACCTTCACCGGCCCCATCGCGGAGGTTTATCTCGCCTGCACCGACCGTCCGATCAGCGCCGGAGCGGTGGTGGATCGGTACAAGATCGAACTTTCGGTGGCCGAGGTGCAGATCGTGTTCAATGAATTCGCCCGCCGGGGCCTGATGTTCGTCGACGGCACACTCGCCCTTTCGCTGGGATTGCCGGCGGTGGGTGGCAGGTAGGACTCGCGGTCATACTCTCGCCGTCATACTACGACCCATGAGATTCCACGGGACGGTGAAGCTCGCCGGCAGACCGCAACCGGCATCCAGGTCCCGCCCGAGGTGGTGGCCGGCCTCGGTTCCGGCAAGCGCCCACCGGTCAAGGTGACCATCAACGGTCACACCTACCGCACCAGCGTCGCGCCGATGGGCGGGGTGTTCATGCTCCCGGTCAGCGCCGAGCAGCGCACGGCCACCGGCGTGGCCGCCGGCGACGAGGTGGACATCGACATCGAGGTCGACAACGAGCCCCGCGAGGTGACCGTTCCGCAGGATCTCGGCGACGCCCTGGACGGCGACCCGCAGGCGAGGGCGTTCTTCGACGGCCTGTCGTACAGCAACCGTCTGCGTCACGTGCTCGCGATCGAGGGTGCGAAGACCGCCGAGACCAGGCTTCGCCGGATCGTCAAGGTGGTCGGGCAGATGCACGAGGGCCGGCCGTGACCCTCGTGCCCGGCGCCTGTCAGAAGTGGGCCGCCGTCAATTGCGCGCGACGACCTGCTGAACGGCCCAGCTGTTGCCGTCTGGATCGTTGAAGAACACGAAAAGTCCCCACGGGAACTCCTGGACCTCGCTCACCTCCACGCCCCGCGCCGTGAGTTCCCCATGCGCGGCGCGGATATCGGCGACCACCATCTGCAGTCCCTTGACGGAACCGGGCTGCGCGTCGGTGATCCCGGTGCCGAGCGAGATCGAACACGCCGATCCCGGGGGCGTGAGCTGCACGAAGCGGATCTCGTCCGACACCCGATGGTCGTGATCGGCGTTGAAACCGACCTTGTCGGCGTAGAAGGCCTTGGCCCGATCCACATCGGTGACCGGGACGGCGACCAGTTCCAGCTTCCAATCCATGCTTGTCATCTCCCTTGCTCGGTGCTGTCGTGGGATGTCGCCGGCTGCTCGCCGACGTGCACGACCTCGTTGGCCACGGTAGCGAGGGGCACCGACAGTGAGGTTGGGTACGGGTTCGGGCCGGGACACGGGCCCGTTTCACGGACGCAGCGTCACCGCGCCAGCTGACCCACCAGGGCGCCGAAGGCCCATGGCACCCGCTGCGCCGCCGGCACCAATCGGCGGCGCAGCGCCGGCCGGCCGCTGGTCCAGAGCAAGGCACTGGTCAGCGCGCGGTAGCGGCGCGACTTCCGGGACCACAGGGATTCATAGCGCTCGGGATAACCGCCCACCAGGCACTCCACGAGAACCTTTGCGCAGGCCAGGGATACCGCGATGCCCTCACCGGTCAGCGCGTCCACATAGCCGGCGGCGTCGCCGACGAGCAGGACCCGGCCGTCCACCCGGGCGCTGGTGCGCCGTCGTAGCGGGCCTGCACCGCGGACGGGTCCGGCCTTCGCTCCGCCCAGCCGTTCGGCCAGTTCCGGAAAGTGAGCCAATTGATCATGAAACGGCGCCCGGTCGCTGCTCAGCACGGCGACCCCGACCAGCCCAGGGCCGACCGGCGTCACGTAGGCCTCGGCGTCGGATGACCAGTGCACCAGTACGAGGTCCGACCACGGAGACACCTCGAAGTGCCGCCGCAGCCCCCAGCGCGGCTTCCTGGACCGGGCCGGGGGGCGAACCAGGCCGCGCGCTCTGGCGATCGGGGAATGCAGCCCGTCGGCCGCCACCAGATAGCGCGCCGTCACTCCGGCGGCCGTCACCGACCCGGCGTTCTGGTCGATCTTCGAGACCGCTCGCTGCAGCACCGGCACCCCTTTGGCCAGCACCGCCGTCAGGAGCGACGCCTGCAGGTCCGTACGGCGAACCCCCCGCCCCGGACCCGAGCGGAACAAGGCCTCCGCCTGGTGCCGGCCGTCCCGATAGCCGATGCCGCGGAAATCCAGGCCGGGTGGGTCGACCCCCAGTTCGTGCAGGGCCCGCATCGCACCCGGCATCAGGCCCTCGCCACAGGCCTTGTCGATCGGCGCGGGCCGCGGG
>JBBQJM010000176.1:0-7905 GCA_038325895.1 Mycobacteriales bacterium | reverse complement strand
ACTTCTTCTCCTTTCCAGGGCTTGCGGTGCTCCGCCCATTCAACTGAACTCTTGCCGGCGATCTGCCCGACGCCACGCCCCAACGCGAGCGGGACCAGCGAGTCCCCGCCTCCAAGGTCGCGAGTTGGGCCGTCGATCGATCAGCCCATTCCTTGGCTCGAGATGCGCCAGGGCGCATCTTCGGATTGCCGGATCACTCGGAAGCCCCACACTGTCGGGCCCACACGGAGGTGTCCACGGGAATCCGGCTATCGTCGGTCAGCGGGCCGCTGGTCAGCAGGGCCGTCGAACCGGTCGGCAACGCGAGCGGGTCGGCGGCGAGGTTCACCACGCAGACGAAGCCCGGCTCGCGGCTGAAACCGATGGCGTCGCCGGGCATCTCGAGCCATTCCAGAGATCCGTCACCCAGCGCCGGATGTTCGCGACGGATCCGCAACGCTGACCGGTAGAGCGCCAGCATCGACTCCGGGTCGCCCAGTTCGACCTCCGCGGTCAACGTCCGCCATTCTTCGGGTTGTGGCAGCCAGGGGTTCACCCCCTCCCGGCTGAACCCGAACGGCGGCCGGTCGCCGGACCACGGCACCGGCACCCGGCAGCCGTCGCGCCCGCGGCTGGTCCGACCGGACTGTTCGAACTTCGGGTCGTCGAGCACCTCGTCGGGCAGGTCTTCGACCTCCGGCAGCCCGAGTTCCTCGCCCTGGTAGATGTAGGCGCCACCGGGCAGCGCGAGCATCAGCAGCGCGGCCGCGCGAGCCCGGCGCACCCCGACGTCGGGATCGCTGGGCAGCGGCAGCAGGTCGTCCAACGACCGCAACCGCTGGTCGGTCTGCGGCCGGGCGTACCGCGAGACCTCCCTGGCCACATCATGATTGGACAGCACCCAGGTCGGCGGCGCCGACACCGAACGGTGCGAGGCGATGGTGTCGGTGATCGAGGTGCGGAGCTCGTCCGCCCGCCACGGCGTCAGCAGGAATTCGAAGTTGAAGGCGGTGTGCAGCTCGTCGGCGCGGACGTACCTGATCAGCCGCTCCGGGCGCGTCACCCACGCCTCGGCGACGAACACCCGTGGATCAAGGTACTCGTCGGCGAGATCACGCCAGTCCCGGTAGATCTCGTGCACCTCGTCGCGATCCCAGTGCGGGTGGTCCACGTGCGGTCCGGTTTGCGCCGGGGGCCAAGGGATCTCACCCGCGTCAGGCAACCCATCGGCCTTGGTCAGTGAGTGCGCGACGTCGATCCGGAAGCCATCAACCCCGCGGTCGAACCAGAACCTCAGGGTGCGCTCGAAGTCTGCCCTGACGTCGGCGTTCGCCCAGTTCAGATCGGGCTGCTCCGGTGTGTACAGGCGGACGTACCACTGCTCGGGGATCTCCAGGCCGTCCGGACCGACCTCGCAGACCCGGCTCCACGCCGGCCCGCCGAACTGGCTGATCCAGTCGTTGGGCGGTTCGTTGCCGCCGGGCCCAAGGCCATCGCGGAACAAGAAGCGGTCACGTTCGGGTGACCCGGCCGGAGCGTTGAGCGCCTGCTGGAACCACGGGTGCTGATCGGAGGTGTGGTTCGGCACGATGTCCAGCAGCACCCGCAGGCCCCGGTCGTGTGCGGCCTTGATGAGTTCGTCGGCCTCTTCCAGGGTGCCGAAGAGCGGCTCGATCGCCCGGTAGTCCGACACGTCGTAGCCGGCGTCCTTCATCGGCGACGGATACCAGGGATTGATCCAGATCGCGTCCACACCGAGGTCGGCCAAGTAATCCAGCCGGGACCGCAACCCGGCGATGTCGCCCACCCCGTCGCCGTTGCCGTCGGCGAAACTGCGGATGTAGACCTGGTAGATCACGGCACTGCGCCACCAGGGTTCCGGCGCCACCGTGGCCGATGCGCTGGCCAGGTCGGGCTCGATGTGATCGGTTGCGCGCTCGATGTCCGGCATGCCCGACAGTCTGCATGGTGGTGCATGCGATCACCGACCATGGAGCGACAATGCTGGGTGCTGTTCGGATGGTCGACTGCTGCCGCATCATCAGGAGGATCGGGATGCCCGACGTTCTCGATCGCGCGTTGCGCCATCGGATTTCGCCCGAGGTGACAGTCGAGGAATTCGACCAGAATCTGGCCGACACCGCTCGGCCCGGGCTGCTGCACGAACTGAATCGGGCTGCGTTGGGGGATCTGGCGGTTCCGGGACTGCTGACGTACTCGTTCGTCACCCGGTGGGACCTCGATCAGGCGATCTCCATGCTCGACCTCGGGCCTGGTCGGCTGTTGCTCGATCTGGCGTGCGGGCAGGGCGGGCCTGGTCTGTGGTTGGCCGAGCAGACCGGTTGCGAACTCGTGGGAGTGGATTTCTCCGAAGCCGGACTCCGGGTCGCCAGGGAGCGCGCCGAGGGTTTGCTGCCCGGGCCTCGAACCAGGTTCCAGCGGGGGATCTGGCCGCCACTGGATTGGAGCACGGTTCGGTCGACGGTGGTCGACGGTGTGTGGTGCGGTGACGCGTTCTTCTTCGCGGCGGACCTGATCGAGGCGCTCGGGGAGTCCGGCGTGTCCTTCGCCCCGGCGGTCGTCTGGTGATGACCTCGTTCGGGTCGGCGTACCGCTGGGAGAAATCGGTGATCGCGGTGTCGAAGTCGTCGCCGGTACCCAGGTAGGTGTCGACGGCGATCGCGTCTGCGGGCTACTCCCGTGAGTAGGACACACCTACTGAGGCCCTCCGCGCGGTGCTGCGCCCTCCCGCGATGGGGGCGAGGAGTCACTCGGCGGCGGCCGCACCCCGGTCGGAGGACGGGAAATGGTGGGGAAAGAAGGCCGGTAGCCTGACCTTTGCCTTTCGATGGGAGCCAAGATGCCTGCACCACTGACTGCGGCCGGTGAGTCCGCCGTCGCCGATATTGCCGTGCGTTACCGGTTGAGTGACGGCGCGGTGCGGACACTGCTCGACGCCGTCGTCCGCGGGGGCGGCGCGATGGCGCAATTTTCCCATCCTGAACTCGGCGGCAACGGGCAGTGGATGCGCGGCGGCATGGCGATGGTCGGCGACATGTTCAACCCCGGCCTGCAGGCGACCGTCAGCGGCGTCTGCTCGGAACTCTCGTCACTGCTGGCCTCCGGGGGCGTGCTTGTCCGGCCCTCGGATACCGGTGTCGCCGGGGGAGGACTCGGCGGTTTCGGGGGTCAGGCCTGGTGGCCGGAGGGGTTGGGACGCCCGAGTTCGTCGGGTGGGCAGAACGACGCCTCGTACGCCTACTTCCCCGGACCGCGGCGGCTGGCCATCCGGCGGAGTGGCGCGATCACTCTCTACGACACCCTGGACCACGCGTTCTCCGGCGTTCAGCAGCAGCAGGGCGGCCGTGGGTCGCTCGAGTTCTCCAGCCAGCACGGCACTTTCACGGTGGACACGCTGCCGGTGGTGAGCGGCAGCGCTCCGACCCCAACCGCGCCGGAACGGGCGGCAGATACCCCGTCAGCGCAGAGCTGGCCCGCCGCGCCACCGTCCAAGGCCGTCGCTCAGCCGCCGGTCCCGCCGGTTGCGTCAGTGGCCGCAGTAGGTCCTCCTGCTGTCTCCGCGCCGCCCGCGGGGCAGCCGGCTTCCGCACCGCCTCCGGCCCCGTCAGGGATCGTCACGAGCGCCGCGGAGATCGGCGCGGCCATCGAGACGCTGGCGTCATTGCGCGACAAGGGGTTCGTCACCGAGGCCGAATTCGCCGCAAAGAAAGCCGAGTTGGTGTTCCGTTTGTAGGGTCAATCTCATGGGGTCAACGGCTGCTTGACTGCTTCTCCCGCTGATCGGCCCGTTGATCCGCTTGTTGATTTCGGGCCGCGAGCGCATCGATGACACCGACGCCACGGCTGCGCAGAAGCGCGCGCGCCCGCGCACCTTCCGCGCGCCTCGGCCATGGCTTCGGCGTCACCCGGATGTCTGTTCCCGTTGGTGCAGCCGGCCGAACGGGCATTTTCGCCGCCGCGCCGCGGGGCCGGGGTCGACCGGTCGTCAATCAGGAATGGCCTCGGCCATCGGGGCGTCTGACGAGGTGATCACTTTGGCGCGGCGGTGGGCACACACCCGGAACCAGACGAGCAGCGCGACACAAGGAATCACGAGTGCGCCGACCCCGAACGCCAGAAAAGTGCCGAGACTGCCGATGTTGTCGACCAGCCAGCCGAAATTCTGGCCGAAGAATCCGGTGACGAAGGTCAGCGGCAGGAACACCGTGGACAACTTGGTCAGCTGCTCGATGGTCGAGTTCTGCAGCACGCTGATCTTGGTCTGCTCCACCGAGATCACCGCGATGTTCGCCTCCAGCACCGTGGTCAGCAGGTCGCGCTGCGGCGGCCACCTCCTCGTTGACCAGCGCGAGGTCACCAATTTCTACCGGGCCGTGCACCCGCTGCTGGCCGTCGTCGACACGCGCTCACGGCCATCACCACTGAGCGCCGCCTTTCACCACAGAGCGTCAACACATGTCGGAGCCCAGACCACAAACCCGGTGCCGAGTGAGAGGTCTGTCAATGGGCACGGTGTTGGAGCAGAATGCCGTAATGACGGTTACCCCCGGACGATGGGTGGACCTGGTTGCAGCGGTGGCCGGTGCGGGTCGCCTGGCCTCGGGGGTTTCGTTCCTGATCGCGCCCGAAGCGGCGCACCGCTGGTGGGGCGGCAAGGAGGACGCCGGGCCGACGACGAACCTGCTCCTCCGCTCGATGGGGTACAGCGATGCGCTCGTCGGTGGGCTGCTGCTTCAGGCCGGCCTCCGCGGCCGCCCGACAGGCGGCTGGTTCCTGGCGTCGGCGGGTGCCGATGCCGCCGACGTCGTGGGCGGCCTGGCGAACCTCCACGGGATGACGGAGCGACAACGCAGCCGTGGGCTCGGTGGCGGGGTGGTGGGGATCGTGGTGGGGGTGCTCGGCGGGATCGCCGCCGCCCGCACTCGTCGAAGGTGACCCCACCCGATCTGGCCTGACGGACGGTCTCCACTCAGCCGCGATCGCGGCCCGCCCTTGCGATCGCCGCGTGACAGCACAGTTCCGGGGCGAAACTCGCGCCCGCGACGGCCGTCTCGCCCCACGAGGCGCAGGTCATCGCGCGCGACGTCTTCGGCGTCGACGGCGTCGCGAGACCGCTGGGATCGAACCAGGAGACCAACATGCGCATCCGCGGTGAGTCCGGGGATTTCGTTCTCAAGATCGCCACCCGGCTTTCGGTGCTGACGTCCTTGACCTGCGGAACATCGCGATGCGGCACGTTGCCGACGCGAAGACCGGGCTCGAGGTGCCGGTGCCTGTTCCCGCACGGAACGGTGACGCCGCCGACCGCGCCCTCCAGTACGACACCTGGCACACGGCGCGCGTCGTCGCGGCGCTGGCGCGGTCCGTCGCCGACCCCGACCGGCGCGCAGCCGCGACCGAGCTCAGCGACCGCGCCTGGGCCGTGCTCGACCCGCTCACCGGCAAATTGCGGAGCCAGGTCGTGCACGCCGACCTCGCCGACTACAACGTCGTCGCGCAGCGCGATCACGCCGGGCGGCCGTCCCCGACTGGCGTCATCGACTTCGGCGACGTCGTGCGGAGTGGCCCGCCGCCCATCGAGCGCGGGTGGCGTCAGCGCCTGATCGACACCTCCGGACGGGCATAACTCGACATGGCAACAACTTGGCCGTCCTCGGGCACGGCCACCCCGCGGTCACCGCCGCGGCCTGCCGGCAATTCGGACTACTCAACACCAACTCTCGCTTCTCCTACGACGGCATCGTCAGCTGGGCCGAGCGCATCGTCCAGCTGCTGCCCGACCTGCTGGACACCGTGCTTTCGTCACCTCCGTTATCGAGGCCGTCGACCTCGCGCTGCTCATCGTCCGCAATTTCACCGGTCGCACGGACACCACGTGCCTCTCCGCGGCTATCACGGCTGGTCGACCGCGACCGATGAGATCTCCACTGCGCGTGGCGACAACCCGAATGCCGGCACCACCCGCCCGCCCTGGGTGCACCTGGCGCCGATGCCGAACTTCTACCGCGGCGAGCACCGTGGCCCCGACGCCGCCGACCGCAAAGCCGACGCCGTCAGCGACATCCTCGCCGCGCTGCCCCACGGCCCCGCAGCCTTCGTGGTCGAGCCGTCGTCCGGCAACGCCGGCGGCGTGGAGCTCCCGGTTCACTACCTGCCGCAGGTCTACCAGGCCGTGCGAGCCGCCGGTGGGCTGGTGATCTCCGACGAGGTTCAGATGGCCTACGGCCGCACCGGAAGTCACTTCTGGGGATTCGAGCTGCCACGGGGTGGTGCCTGATGTGATCCACCATGGCGAAGGCGGCCGGTAACGGGCATCCGATCGGGTTCGTCGTGACCCGCCGCGAGATCGCTGAGCGATTCGCGGCGCAGGGGTCGTTCTTCTCGTCGGTGGGCGGCAGCCCGGTCTCCTCGCGGTCGGGGTCGCCGTGCTCGACACGATCCGCGACGAGTACCTGCGGGGCGACGCCGCCCGCGTCGGGGCCCGTCTGTCGGCCGGCCTCGCCGCGCTCGCGGAGCGGCACCCGATCATCGGGTACCTGCACGGCAGGGGGCTGTACCAGGGCGTCGAACTGGTGCGGGATCCCGACATCCGCGAACCCGCCACCAAGGAAGCCGCCGCGATCTGTGAGCGGCTGCGCGAGTTGGGCGTCATCGAGCATGCGACCGGGGACCACTCGAACGTGCTGAAGGTCAAGCCGCCGCTGTGCATCACCGAGCAGAGCGCCGACTTCTTCTTCGATCGCCTCGACGAGGTGCTGACCACCGGTTGGTGATCATCGGATGCGGCCCTTCAGATTTCATCGCGGGAGTGGCTCCCGGCGAGAGAGGAGGCGGATTTCCGGTCAACGACACAAGTGGCATTCTGGTCGCTGGATTCGACAAGCTGCCCTCAGGGTCGTGTCGCGCCGTTGTCGAGGTCGTGGCGCCGAGGACCGGCGCCGTACGTCGCTTGCATTCGCTGCGACTGATCAGCTGACCGGGCGCCGGCGCACCTCGATGAGGTCCAATCCGAGCCGGTGCAGCCGCTGCAGGATCCCCTGCAGCGCGGCCTGGTCGATGACCAGCCCCCGCAACACCGTTTCGCTGGAGTTCACCACGGCGCTGACATTCTCGAATTCGACGAGTTCGTCGGGAGGGATGTGGCCGCGAACCCGAATCTCGTAGTACCTGGCGATCACGGTCGGAACTCCCTCTTTCGGAGCCACCAGAGTGAACCGTCCAGGGTTGCGCCGGCATCGCCCGGAATGGACGACACAGCGGGGCGCTGGCATGGCAACTGGCGAGCCTGCGGGCACCAGTCGGCGGTGGAGCACAGGGGGAGCGGCGGTCAATCGCGCTGCCTGGACGTGTATCTCGCGCGCTGCGACGGCCATCTGCCTGTGCAGACTCTCGGATCGAGGCCGCCCATGATCTCCGAACTGCTCCCGGGATTTCGCAACATCCGGACGCCGCTGGCGACCGGATACCTCTACCTCGGCCTGCTCTGGCTCTGGGTGGGCGCGCTGATCCCGACGAGCCAGACCGCCGACGGACTGGTCGCTCGCGCCTATGAGTGGGGCAGCAGGCTCGGCCCCACCACGGTCCTTGCCGCGGTGTCCGTCACCGCGTACGTGCTGGGCGGCATCCTGTCGATCGATCCTGTCGTGTCCCGAACCAATCCAACCCGGGCGATGTCGCGGTGCCTGCGCCTCAAGTGGTGGTGCGATATACGGCACATCTACGGAACCACCGAGCAACAGATGACGGCGCTGACCCGGGAACGGACCGACGCTGCACTGGACGCGGGTATGTCGGCAAAGGACTACCGCGCGTTGTTGTTCCAGGCCAACGCTGCCGACAACCGCGAACCCCAAGTGGTGTTCGGCAAATGGATCACCCATAGGTGTCTGGGGCGACCGAAATGCG
>JBBQJM010000175.1:0-7930 GCA_038325895.1 Mycobacteriales bacterium | reverse complement strand
GCCGGCGCTCGGCTGGTGCATCAGGATGCGGGCGTGCGGCAGCGCTGCTCGCTTCCCGGGTGCGCCGGCCGTGAGCAGGAACTGCCCCATCGACGCGGCCAGACCCATCGCCGTCGTGGCCACATCGGGCTCGATCAGCATCATGGTGTCGTAGATCGCCATTCCCGCGGTGACGCTGCCACCGGGGGAATTGATGTAGAGGGTGATGTCCTTCTCGGGGTCCTCCGCGGCCAGCAACAGCAGCTGGGCGGTGATCTCGTTGGCGTTGGTGTCGCGCACCTCCGAGCCGAGGATGATGATCCGCTCACGCAGCAACCGTTCGGACACCGAATCGGACAGATTCAGTCCGGGTGTGCTGCGCATCAGGGGTGCGCTGAGCCCGGGGGCAATTGCCTCGAGGGTCTGGATGGCCCCGAGGGCCCCATTGGCCGCGAGGGGGTGGCGGTGACTCACTGACATCTCCTCTTTCGATGATCCACATCGCAGGGGCTGGTGGACGGTCCACGTCCGGATCAGCTGGGCCAACGCCCGTCGGATCCGGAGGACGTCACCCGACAGTAACCAGGCACGGAGGGCGGTGATGCCCCGACCGGGTCCTGTTCGCTGACGGCGTGACCAGGAAGGGCGCGGAGCTCGTTCAAGAATCGGCGCTCAGGAATCGGCTCGACTGCCGCGAGTGCCCGCGTCTTCGCCCTCGGGCGTGTCGGCCGGGGAATCGACACTCTCGGTGATCTCGAAGGTCCCGTCGACGATGTCGATCACGACGTCATCGCCGGCCAACTCTTCGTCCAGCTCGTCGATCTCCTCGACCTCGGCCTCCACGACTGTCTCCTCGTCGTCGTCGACTTCTTCGACCTCGACGACGTCCTCGACCCCGAAGAGCGCTGCGATGTCGAGCACGGTCCCGGACGAGTCGGTGATGGTCGCTTTCTCCACGGCACCCGCCAACGCCTTGCCCCGCCGCACCTCGGCGAAGATCGAGGCGAGCTGGTTGGCTTCCTGAACCCGCTGGAAGTACTCGTCCGGGCTCATGCCCAGACGCTGGGCGTTGTATATGACCCGCTCAGCAAATTCCTCCTGGCTGACTCCGACCTCGTTGGACTCGGCCAGGGCGTCCAGCAGCAGCTGGGTCTGCACCGCGCGAACGGCGACGGCCCTGGTCTCGGCGTCGAACTCGTCCTTGGTCTGCCCCTCGCTCTCCAGGTGGGCAGCGAAGGCGTCCTCGTCGTGGTCGAAGGTGTGAATCGCGTCGTGTTCGCGCGCCTTGATCTCGGCCTCGACGATGCCCTCAGGTGCCGGGATGTCAGTGGCGTCGAGGAGGGCCTCGAGCACCTTGTCCCGGGCCTCGGAGCCCTGGGACACGTTCTTGAACCGGCGGATCTTCTCGGCCAGATCGGCGCGCAGGTCCGACACCGTGTCGAACTCGCTGGCCAGCTGCGCGAAGTCGTCGTCGACGACCGGGAGCTCCCGCTCCGAGACGGTGTCGACGGTCACCGTGACATCGGCTTCCTCACCGGCATGCTCCCCCGCCACCAGCGTCGTGGTGAAGGTCGCCGACTCGCCGGCGGACAATCCGGTCACGGCGTCGTCGATGCCGTCGATCAGGTCGTTCGAGCCGATGGTGTAGCTCAGGCCCTCGGTGGTGGCGTCGGAGAGTTCTTCGCCGTCCAGGCTCGCGCGCAGGTCCAGCGTCACCAGATCACCCTCGGCCGCTGCCCGCTCGACGGCCGTCGTGGCCGCGAAGCGCTCCCGCAGCGCCTCGACCTGCTCGTCGATGTCGGCCTCGGTGATCTCGACGTCGTTGACGGTGACGGAGATGCTGTCGAGCTCCGGCAGGGTGATCTCGGGACGGACGTCGACCTCGGCGGTGAACGCCAGGGCGTCTCCGTCGTCGATTCGGGTCACCTCGATCTCCGGCTGACCAAGCACGTTGAGGTTCGCCTCGCTGATCGCCTCGCCATACTTGGCGGGCACCGCTTCGTTGACGACCTCGTTGAGAATCGTGCCGCGGCCCAGCCGCGCGTCCAGGATGCGCGGCGGCACCTTGCCCGGCCGGAAGCCCGGAATCTTGACCTGCCCGGCGAGCGCGCCGTAGGCCTTGTCGAAGTGCGGTTTCAGCTCGTCGAACGGAACCTCGACGGTGATCTTCACCCTGGTCGGGTTCAGGTGCTCGACAGTGCTCTTCACGTGCGGGACTCCTTGAGGCGGGATGAGAACGAGTGGATCCTGGCGGGCGGCGCTACTGGGCCACCGCCGGTCGCGGGAACCGCGCCGTCGCTGTCGGACAGGTACGGCCGGCAGAGCCGCCGCTGATTCTAGGCGACGGAGCGCCGCCGGTCCGCCGCCCCGGGGCCGCAAGGCATCGTCGGGGCACGTCAGGCTCACGCAGACCGCTGTTCAGGTCCCCGGTTCGGCCCTACTGTCGGTCGATGAGCATGTACATCAGCGCGGTCACCCATTACGTGGCGGACCAGAATGCAGCGATCGCCTTCTGGACCGGGGTGATGGGGTTCGAGCTGCGGACCGACACCGAGATGTGGCCCGGATCGAGGTGGGTCGAGGTTGCTCCGCCCGGGGGGCAGACGGCGCTGGCGTTACTGCAGGCGGACGACTTCCCGGGAGCGCCGCGATCTGGTCCTGCGCCGTTCACGATCGCGGTCGACGACATCGCTGAGTACCACGCTCGGCTTGTTGCGCTCGGCGCTGTCGTCAGCGCGCCCATCGAGGAGGGCTACGGCACCTTCGTCCAGGTGACCACGCCGGACGGGTGGGAGCAGGTGGTCAGTCAACCGGCAGCGCCGGCCGGATGAGCCGAGTTTGGGCAGCGTTTGGGCGGCATTTGGCAGCGTGAGCCGCGGTGAGCACCGTCGGTACCTCATGGTCGGGGTGACAGGATTTGAACCTGCGGCCTTCCGCTCCCAAAGCGGATGCGCTACCAAGCTGCGCTACACCCCGTCGTTCACCCGCCGAGCTGCCAGCAGCCGTCAGGTGGGACCCGAGCAGCGTAGCGAGTGAGTTACCATCATCAGGCATCGGAGCCGACCGGTGCACCGCGGGCGTAGCTCAGTGGCAGAGCCTCAGTCTTCCAAACTGATTACGCGAGTTCGATTCTCGTCGCCCGCTCCAGCGGTGTTACCAGGTTGGGCTCGGCCTCTGCTCGTCGGCGGTTGATCGCGGCACGTCGGGCACCGGCCGGACCCCGAGGCGCGCGTGCCTCCTGCAGCACGCTCGCGGATCGACGGGTCAGGCGTTCGGCTCGGCCGACGGTACGGTCTGTGCCCGAAACGATGGAGAAAGCGTGGGGACGGCGTGGGTGCACTGTGGCATGGGTTCGCGAGCATGGGCGCGGTCGAGCGTGACGGGGAATTCGTCGTCACCCGAGGTGACGGCGCCTGGGTCTGGGACGCCGAGGGTCGCCGTTACCTCGATGCGACAGCCGGACTCTGGTTCACCAACGTCGGGCACGGGCGCACGGAGATCGCCGACGCGGTTGCCCAGCAGATCGGCCGGATCGCGGCGTACTCCACGTTCGGCGACTATGCCGTCGACACCACGGTGGCGCTGGCCGAGCGACTGGCCGCGATTGCGCCGATGCCCGGCAGCAAGGTGTTCTTCACTTCCGGTGGCTCCGATTCCGTCGACACGGCCGTGAAACTGGCCCGCCGGTACTGGCGGGAATGCGGACGGGCCGGCAAGACGATCGTCATCGGTCGGGAAAAGGCCTATCACGGCATGCACGTCGCCGGAACCGCGCTGGCCGGTATTCCCGTCAACTACGAGGGTTACGGCGAATTGATGCCCGACGTCCGCACCGTCGCGTGGGATTCGGGCAAGGCGCTGCTGGCGGCGATCGAGACGCACGGCGCGGACAGCATTGCTGCGTTCTTCTGTGAGCCCGTCATCGGCGCCGGCGGGATCTATCCGCCGCCGGATGGCTACCTGACCGAAGTCCGGCAGATATGCCGGGATCACGACATCCTGTTCGTCGCCGACGAGGTGATCACCGGCTTCGGTCGGATCGGCGCCGACTGGTTCGCCTCGACCCGATTCCAACTGCAGCCCGACATCATGACCACCGCAAAGGGTCTCACCTCGGGCTATGTCCCGATGGGCGCGGTCTTCGTGGCTCCACGGGTGGCCGAACCGTTCTTCGACGCGGATCGCGGTGTCTGGTGGCGGCACGGCTACACCTACGGCGGGCACGCCGCGGCAGCCGCCGCAGCCATGGCCAACCTCGACATCATCGAGCGTGAGTCGTTGCTGGACGCATCGGCGCGGTTGGAGACCGCCCTGCACGACAAGCTCGCACCGATCGCCGACCATCACGCGGTCGCGGAGGTCCGCAGTGGCACCGGAGCGGTCGCCGCCGTGCAACTGATCGATGCGGCAGCGGCCCTGCCGTTCGCAAAGCGCCTTCGCGGCCTGGGGATCGCCACCCGGGCGGTCGGGGCGGGCGGAATCCAGATCTCGCCCGCCTTCGTGATCACCGACGAGCAGATCGACCAGTTGGTGACAGGTATCGGCGCCGCACTGGGCTGATTTCCGGCCGCGCACCGGGATACAGCGACCTGGCTACGCCAGAAGGCGGCGGCGGAACAGGGATGCATCGGGAATACGACCGCGCTACCGTCGCGGGCGAGCCCCTTCGCCAGTGGGAACCGGCAGGACGTGGGGCTACCCGCATGCCCGGCGGAATCTCGCCGAATACCTCGTGGAGGGGGACTAACGTCATGACACCACAGACACCACGCAGTGCGGCGACGGAACAGTCCCATGGCTTGTACGTCGAGCACGTCCTCCCGCGACTGGTGAACCTGACCTGCGCCGCCAAGACCGCCGACCCGCTTCGCCGCCGGGTCTGTGCCGGACTGGTGGGGAGCGTCGTCGAGGTCGGATTCGGATCGGGGCTCAACGTTCCGCACTACCCTGCTGCCGTCACCAGGGTGGCCGCCGTCGAGCCCTCCGATGTGGCCTGGAAACTCGCGGCGGAGCGTGTGCAGGGCACCCAGCTGCAGGTGGAACGATCCGCATTCGACGGGCAGGACCTGCCCTACCGCGATCACAGCTTCGACGGCGCGGTGTCGACCTGGAGCCTGTGCACCATCCCCGATCCGGTCGCGGCGTTGCAGGAACTCCGGCGAGTGCTCAAACCCGGCGGGCGGTTTCATTTCGTCGAGCACGGATTGGCACCGGACGAGGATGTGCGCCGCTGGCAGCGGCGACTGGAGCCGCTGCAGAAGAAGATCTTCGGCGGCTGTCATCTGACTCGGTCGATGATCGACTTGTTGAATTCGACGGGATTCGTTGTTCGAGAACTCGACATCTTCTACGCGGAGGGTTCGCCGAAATTCGGCGGGGCATATTTTCTTGGTGTCGCGGTGGCACCGTAATTCGCGGATTCACGGTGAAGCTCATTGATGCCGAGAGGCGGGCGCTCGTCGTACCAAGGCATTCGCACAAGGCAGCCAAGATCGCCAGGAAGCTTTTTCCGGCGCCATGTGGCAACTTCTTCGCCCGCCCATTGACGATGCCCTGACCGCGCGTCCGTCGAGCTCGGGGCCATCAGGTCGCACGGTGATTCCCTTTCGGGCAACTCTGCGCACTCCGACCGTAGCGCGATCGGAAGGACCTGCCCGTCCCGACAAACAATACTAAAGTGTCTAGCAAAGGAATGGCGGACTGGCGCTTCGTGCTTTCCCGCGCCGCCGGCATCGGCGCTGCCGTGCTCGTCGCCGCTGGTGTTGCGCTGCTGATCGCGTCACACCCTTGACGCTGCCGCCCTCGCCACTGCGCTCATTGTCGGCGGTGCGGCGGGCGGCCGGCTTCACCGCCGCGCAGATCACCGGAAACCTGCTCGACCCGACCCTCACCGGCACTGGTACGACGGCGTCGGGCAGGCGGCGATATGGGCACGCGGCGAGATTGGGCACCGTGGTCGATGCGGGTGGCGCGCCGCGGGCATTCTTCGGTTTGACCCTGGCCACCGGAACGCTGGTGGTCATGGGTTCAGCGGGTGTCGGCACGGTCGTCGGCGACCTGGCCACCGGTCGCGACTGGGACGAGCACCTGCTGGCCAACGTGATCATCCTTGGTGTCTTCCATTCGATCCCGAAGGTTGCCAGCGCCCGAATCCCCAGCAGAAGAACGACTCTCGATCCAACGGACACTCGCGACCCCGGGCAAACCGAGTCGCATCGCCCGCCGGCACCAGGTGCCGTCCCGGAGAGCGTGATCGACAATCCCGGGCGGCTGCGGGACACCGACTACGTCCTCACTGGTGACAAGTCGGAGGCCAGCCTCGATGAACAGACCGGTGTGCAATACGGTGAAGCGAAAATCGGGACTGACGCCAATGGCCGACCCAAGGGCGGGCCGCGGCTGACGATCGACCCGGCCCGTTCGACGATGCCGGACGGCAGCCCGGGTTCGCCTCAAGGCTCCCGGCATCGGCTGGTCCGAGGAGTCACTGCGGGCCGCCATCGACGTGTTCCGACGCAAGTCCGGCCGCGGTCCGGCCGATATGGACCGGGAACTGTGGTAGAAGAATTGGATCAACTTGCAGACGGAGTTCGCCAGGATTCGTGCGGCAAACCCCGGGCTGTTCGAGGGGTTGTCGCCGAGCGGGCGGTCCGCTCTATTCCTTCGGAAAGGCATCGCATCGCCATTGGTTACGGCGACATCAGCTGAAATACTGGACCATGGGAGCCGACACCCTCGACAGCGGCGAGGTGCTCACCAATGTGCCGAGTCCGTCGAGGTCACTGCCAAGCTAACGACCAGAACACCCGTCCCCGCCATCCCTGGTTGGTCGGCGGACAAAGACAAGGAATGAGCCGGCATCGTTCGCGCGCTGTGAATCATGGGAGAACACACTCCCTCGTCAAGTCGTCGTTGTTGCCGTTGAGGTGAGTGAAGGGGTTGGGGAATATTTCGCAGGGCGGGGATGATCGCATCGAAAACCTCGGCGGCTGCGATGATCTCATCGGGAGTCCAAGAAACTTGGTTGCCGTCTCGCCCACTGCCCGAAAGACGCGGTGACTCGGTTCGATGACCGCGACCCACTGGCAGCCCATCGCGTTGTCGAGACAATCCAGGTACCGCCGCTCGTCAAGGTGATCACCACGTGTCGAGCGACGCCAGTGCGACGTACGCCCGCGCCGATCGCATCGCCCTGGCGCACGTGATGGTTGTGGTCGATCGGTTCCCCTGGTGCAGTGGCGAACCGGGCCTCACCGAGTACCGACTGGAACTGACCTGGGCGACCCGCAGATGACGCCCCCGTGACTTCAGGTTCATGCCGGGTGGGTTGCAAGGACATCCGTTGTGTTCGGCATCGTCGCCCGATGGTCCACGTTCTGAACGGTTGGTGGCGGCGCTGCCGCCAACACCGACCGGGAATGGCCGCTCTCACCCGCGGTGCCAAGTTCTCAAATGGTTCGGTGAAAGCCCGGCGCACGATGCTCGTGATCCGGTTCGGGACAGGTTGTGCACAGGGGCATCTCGCTCAGATCCGGACTGTCGTACCCCTGTTGTAGCGTTCTCGGTATGGAAGGACTGACTGACGGGTCGATCAAGCCAGCCGCTCGAGCGGCTGAGTTGATCGACCAGTTGGTGGTCGGTCATCGGGATTTGGCGCGGGCGCAGGCGCGGTGCGCGGCGTTGATGGTGGAGTTCGCCGAGACCCGTTCGATGTGTGATCGGCGGGTTATCGCCGACCGCGAGGCGGCGGGGGTGGAGGCCAGGTACAAGGCCGGTGAATTCGCCGGCACGGAAATCAGCATGGCCTTGCGGGAGTCGAAATATTCGGTGCAGCGGACGATGGTGATCGCCCGCCGGTTGCGGGCGGACACCCCCGACGCGTGGGATGCCTGGCAGGCCGGTGACATCACCCATGACAAGGCCGAACGGATCAGCCGGACCCTGGGCCGGT
>JBBQJM010000174.1:0-7977 GCA_038325895.1 Mycobacteriales bacterium | reverse complement strand
GAGTGACGATGCGGCGAGTGACGATGCGGCGAGTGACGATGCGGCGCGCAACGACGCGGCCGGCGAGGACGCGGCCGGCGAGGACGCGGGGAGCGATCGAGGCGGCGCGTCAGGAAGCGACAACGACACTGCGAATGAGCGGAGAGCGCCGATGACCGGAGCTTCCCCGATGGGCGCCGCCGGTCGGCGGATGATGCATCAGGACGCCGCGATGGCCGACAAGAAACTGGCACCGGGCACGATCCGCCGGGTGGTCTCGTTCGCCCGTCCCTACCGCAGGGAACTGTCGGTCTTCCTGGTTCTCACCATCATCTCGTCGGTGATCGGGGTCGCCACGCCGTTGCTCGCCGGCGAGGTGGTCAACGAGATCACCTCGAACGGCACCGTCAGGGCCGTGCTGCTGATCGCGGCGCTGATCGCCGGCCTCGCCGTCCTTGACGCGCTGCTCTCGCTGGCGACGCGCTGGTACTCCTCGCGGATCGGCGAGGGGTTGATCTTCGACATGCGCACCAGGGTGTTCCAACACGTCCAGCAGATGTCCCTGGCGTTCTTCACCCGCACCCAGACGGGCGCGCTGGTCAGCCGGTTGAACAACGACGTGATCGGTGCGCAGCAGGCCTTCACCTCGACGCTGTCCGGGGTGGTGTCCAACGTCATCGGGCTGGTGCTGACCGCTGCCGTGATGTTCACCCTGTCCTGGCAGGTCACCACCCTGTCGCTGATCCTGCTTCCGATCTTCGTGCTGCCGGCGCGATGGTTCGGCCGGAAGCTGCAGGCGATGACCAGGGAGAGCTACCAGCTCAACGCGTCCATGAACACCACCACCACCGAGCGGTTCAACGTCTCGGGCGCGCTGCTGGTCATCCTGTTCGGCCGCCCCGAGGTCGAGGCCGCGTCCTTCCGGGACCGGGCCGGCCGGGTCAGGGACATCGGGGTGACGACCGCGATGTACGGGCGCGTGTTCCTGGTTGCGCTGGGGCTGGTGGCGGCGTTGGCCTCCGCGCTCACCTACGGTCTGGGCGGCACCCTGGCGCTGAACGGCTCCATCGAGCCCGGAGCGGTGGTGTCCCTGGCGCTACTGCTGTCCCGGCTCTACGGGCCGTTGACCGCACTGTCCAACGTCCGGGTCGACGTGATGAGCGCGCTGGTCTCCTTCGAGCGGGTCTTCGAGGTGCTCGACCTCGAGCCGCTGATCACCGAGAAGCCCGATGCCCGACCGCTGTCCGTCAGCACCCCGGCGGTGGAATTCGACGATGTGCATTTTGCGTACCCGGGCGCGGACGAGGTGTCGCTTGCCTCGTTGGAGGACGTGGCGGTGCCCGACCACAGCCCGCGGCACCCGGTGCTGCACGGCGTCAGCTTCCGCGCCGAACCCGGCCAGTTGGTCGCGCTGGTCGGCCCGTCAGGGGCCGGGAAGACCACCATCTCGCAGCTGGTGCCGCGGGTGTACGACCCGGACTCGGGTGCGGTCCGGATCGGCGGGCTGGACGTCCGGGACGCGACACTGCAGTCGCTGCGGGACGCGATCGGCGTGGTGGCCCAGGACGCGCACCTGTTCCACGACTCCATCCGCGCCAACCTGCTCTACGCGCGGCCGGAGGCCACCGAGCAGGAGCTGGTGGAGGCGCTGCGCGCGGCGCAGATCTGGGACCTGGTGTCCCGCATGCCGCAGGGCATGGACACCGTGGTCGGCGATCGTGGACACCGCTTGTCGGGTGGGGAGAAGCAGCGGCTGGCCATTGCCCGGGTGCTGCTCAAGGCCCCGGCCATCGTCATCCTGGACGAGGCGACCGCCCATCTGGACAGCGAATCGGAGGTGGCCGTGCAACGCGCGTTGGCCGCCGCGCTGCAGGGCCGGACCTCACTGGTGATCGCGCACCGCCTGTCCACCATCCGCAGCGCCGACCAGATCCTGGTGATCGACGGCGGTCGGGTGGTGCAGTCCGGGCGGCACGCCGAGCTGATCGCCGCCGGCGGGTTGTACGCCGAGCTCTACCGCACCCAGTTCGAGCCCCAGGTTGATGCGGTGCCGGTGGCGGGGGTCTGTACCGCGGTGCCAGACGCCCCAGCCGTTGTCATCTGACTGCCTCAGCCGATGACGGTGACCCGGTCCGCAGGCGGCGGTGCCAGGTTCGGGTGCGCCGTCAGGTACGCGGTGAACGCGTCGAGGTCGATCGGACCGCCCGCCAGGTCGGTGCCTTGGGCGAAGACCGTGAAGCCGTCGCCGCCGGCGGCCAGGAAGTTGTTCACCGACACCCGGTAGGTATCAGTCGGGCTCACCGCAACGTTGTTCACGGTGATGTTCGAGACCCGGTCGCCGATCGGCTGCGAGAGATTCTGCGAGTAATGCATGCTCGCCGAGATCTGCAGGATTTTGACGACGACCGGGTCGGTCGGGGAGGTCTGTTGCCATTGCTGCTCCAGTACCGCGTCCAGCTGTGCGCCGGTCAGCGTGACGGTTTGCATGATGTTCGAGAATGGTTGTACCGCAAACGCTTCGCCGTACGTCACCACCCCGTCACCCTCACCCGCGGTGGACGATGCGTACTGCAGGTCCTTCCGTATCCCGCCGGGATTCGTGATCGCAATCTGCGCACCCGTTGGCGGTCGTGGCGGCCAACTGCGCGTCGGCGATGACGTCTCCCAGTGGCTGCTCGCCGGACGCCGGGGCAGTGCGCGTGATGTCGGTGCTGATGCTGCCCACCCGCTGGTTGGCGATCGGCGCTGACTTCGTCACCGCGTCGTCGACCACCTTCTGCACCACTGGATCCGCATCGACAGTACGGGTGACGATGACGTTCCTCGCGACCATCGCCGACCGGATGACGTCGCGGGTCTTCCTGTCGATCTTGACGTCGATGACGGACAGCAGCCGGCCGAAGGACAATCCCTGGATCACCGGACGCGGGTTGCCCGCGGGATCGTTCACCGAGCGGTTGTACTGCTGGTGGCTGTGCCCGGTGAAGAAGGCGTCCACCTTCGGGGAGGCCGTTGTCGCGATCGTCTGTGCGATGCCGGGAGCCAGATTGCAGGTGTTCGGCCCTCCACCAAGAGACCCGTCGCCCTGATGCATGGTGACGATGAGCGTCTTGATGCCCAGTCGGTCGAGCAGATTCGCGGTCCGGTCGATGGCCTGCACCTCGTCGCCGAACTTCAGCCCCTGCACCGCGGCGGGGGTGACCACGGACGGCAGGTCATGCAGGGTGATGCCGATGATTCCGATCGGGATGCCGCCCTCGAACTTGACGGTGAACGGCAGCACCGCCGGGAAGCCGTTGCTGAAGGACGCATTGCCGCCGAGGAAGGGGAACTTCGCCCCGGTGTACGTCGGCCGGAACCGGCAGCCGTCGGTCGGGTTGCAGCCCCCGAGCTGGATGCGCTTGAGCTCGGCGTAGCCCTCGTCGAACTCGTGGTTGCCGACCGCGGAGGCGTCCAGGCCGATGTCGTTCAGGAACTCGATCGTCGGCTCGTCGTGGAACAGCGCGGAGGGGAGCGGGGACGCGCCGATGTTGTCGGCCGCGCTGAGAAGGATCGAGTGCTCCGCCTGCGACTCGAGGGTCTTGACGTGCGTCGCCAGGAACGCGGCGCCGCCCGCGTCGGTGGTGGTTCCGTCGGCGTTGAAAACCCGCCCGCTCGACCCGTCGGGCGGCTGCAGGTTCCCGTGGAAGTCGTTGATGCCGATCAACCGGACGTCGACCGACTGACTCGGCCGCAGTGATGGCCAGGCATACGCGGGGGGGTGCGCACAGCACGACGGCCAACGCCGTCGCGGTCAGGACGGAGAGCGAGCGGCGGACGAAACCTGTTGGCATGCGCAACTCCTGACCGTCGGCTGTGTCATTTACGAGCTGTCATTTACGAGCTGTCATTTACGAGCTGTCGTCTCTGAGCGGTCGTTGCTGAGCGGTCGTTGCTGAGCGACAGTCTTGCCACGCACAGGGACATACGGCAAGACCCGAGGGCGTTTTGCCGGGAACTTCTCCAGCGCGCGTCACGTGCTAGGCAGCGATGACCTGACGACGCGTTCGGGCCGATCGCTTCGGGAGCCGATCAGTTTCGATAGGGGCGGATCAGCGCCCTCTTCGCGGTGCCGCGATCCTGACCGTGTTCTGGGCGCTGGAGGGCGCCAGCCAACGGCTGGGGCCTGCAGTTGCACTACTTCCGGGTGCCCTGGGCTCTGGACGGTCCCTGGTACCAGGTCCTGGTGACAATGCCGTGCTGCTCGCGCTGGTGTTCCCGTTCGGACTGTGGTGCGGGCTGATCTACCGGCGTTTCGGCATGATCGGCGCGGTGGCCTTCCTCGCGCTGTGATCGATCCTGGGGGTCGGCGGTGCTGCTGGTCACCTGGCGGCAGTGGTGGCCTGCGGTGGGTGGCTAACTGTCCGAGCTGAATATCCTTGCCGCCAGCGGGATGCTGGCGCTGGTAGCGGTCTCGATCGCCGGCGGCGGTTACCTGACCATCCAGCGAATCACGGTCTGAACCCCGCGGACAGGTTCGCCGATGAAAGCCAGGCTCATACCCGGAGGGAGGGCGGCAATGGCATTGTCAACGGCTGGCCCGTCGGCCGTCCTGATTGCCAGACTCCGGGCGGCCGGCTGTGTCTTCGCCGAGGACGAGGCGCGGTTGCTGCAGTCCGCGGCAGCGGACCCGGCGAGCCTCGAGGCCATGGTCGAGCGCCGGATCGGGGGCGAGCCGTTGGAATACGTGCTGGGCTGGGCGGAGTTCTGTGGCCTGCGGATCGTTGTGGATGCAGCGGTTTTCGTGCCCCGGCAGCGCACCGAGTTCCTGGTGCGGCAGGCGGCGGAGCTGCTCCGGGCGGCCGGTGACGGGCCGGGTGCGACGGGCGGGCCGGCGGGCCGAACGCCGGTCGTACTCGACATGTGTTGCGGTTCAGGCGCGATCGGTGTCGCCCTGGCTGCGATCGTCGGTGACATCGACTTGTACGCTGCGGATGTCGATCCCGCGGCGGTTCGCTGTGCCCGCCGCAACGTCGCAGCGGCGGGTGGCCGGGTCTTCCAGGGTGATCTCTTCGAGCCGGTCCCGGCGGCTCTTCGCGGCCGGGTCGAGATCCTGGCGGCGAACGCGCCGTACGTGCCCACCGAGGCGATCGGTATGATGCCGCCCGAAGCCCGCCTGCACGAACGGCTGGTCGCCCTGGATGGTGGTTCGGACGGGCTTGACGTGGTCCGGCGGGTGGCCGCGGAGGCAAGGGACTGGCTGGCGCCGGGCGGCCATCTGCTGGTGGAGGCCAACGAGCGCCAGGCACCGCCGGCGGCGGAATGGTTCGCCGGCAACGGGTTGACCCCCCGGATCGCGAGTTCCGAGGAGTTCGGTACCACCATTGTCATCGGCACATTCAGTGGCCCTGTCATCGGCAAATTCAGTGGCCCTGTCAGTGGCCCTGTCATCGGCAAATTCAGTGGCCCTGTCAGTGGCCCTGTCATCGGCAAATTCAGTGGCCCTGTCAGTGGCCCTGTCAGTGGCCCTGTCAGTGGCCCTGTGCAGGTCTGAGCCTGCGGATATCCGTTTCGTCACCGAGCGTGCGGGTGCATCATCACCGGAGCCGATCACCCGCGAAGGGGGCCGCGCCATGGCCGAGTTGTACCCACCGATCGAGCCGTACGAGAACGGCATGCTCGATGTCGGTGACGGCAACCACGTGTACTGGGAGACCTGCGGGAACCCGTCCGGGAAACCGGCGGTGATGGTGCACGGCGGCCCGGGACAGGGCTGTTCGCCGAGCATGCGGCGGGGATTCGACCCGCAGCGGTACCGGTTGGTTTTGTTCGACCAGCGCGGCTGTGGCCGCAGCAGGCCGCACGCCAGTGATCCGGCGACGGACATGCGGCACAACACCCACGGCGCATCTGCTGGCCGACATGGAGCAGCTGCGCACGCATCTCGACGTGGACCGCTGGCTACTGTGCGGGGGATCGTGGGGATCCACGCTGGCCCTTGCCTACGCGGAACGGCATCCGCACCGGGTCACGGAGATCGTCCTGACCGCCATCACCACCGGACGGCGCTCGGAGGCCGACTGGCTCTATCGCGGAGCGGCGCGCTTCTTCCCCGGCGAAATGGGACCAGTTCCGAGCTGCGGTGCACGGCAGACGAGCGGGATGGCGACCTGATCGCCGCCTACGCCCGGTTGCTGGAACACCCCGATCAGGGTATCCGCGAACGGGCCGCGGCCGCGTGGTGTGCATGGGAGGACGCGGTGCTCTCGCTCGAGCCGCGGATGGCAGCCGACTCGTCAGCGGGTATATCCGCGAATCCCCCGCCGGGGCCGTACACCAGCAAGGGGCCTGCTGACCTGCTCGCCTTCGTGCGGATCTGCGTGCACTACCTCGCGCACGGGGCGTGGCTGGAGGAGGGCGAGCTGCTCCGCGAGGCCCACCGGATGGCCGGAATACCGGGTGTGCTGATCCACGGCCGGCTGGACCTGAGCTGCCCACTGGACACCGCCTGGGAGCTTGCCCGGGCGTGGCCGGACGCGGAATTGTTCGCGCCCACGGATTCCGGGCACCTGGGCAGCACGTCCAAGCGTGAACACCAGCTGGCGGCGCTGGACCGGTTTGCCCGGCGGTAGCCGACGAGACCGGCCGTGACCAGGTCGCGGCTCCAACGAAGCCAGGCTTCCAGGCAACGCAGAAGGCCGCGGCCGGCAGCTGTCGCTGCTGGTCGCGGCCCTCCAACAGGCTGCGGGTGCGGAGGTCCGTCAGGCCGGGCCCGGCACCTTGAACGGCAGCTTGGCGCCGGAGCTCTGCGCGGCAAGGGCGGTGAAGTAGGTCAACGCCAGCGTGGTGATCAGCGCGAACCACACCCCGAACGACGGGCCGAATTTGATGCCGATGTCGCCGAGTTCGGACGAGTACCCGCCCGCGTAGAGGAAGGTCTGGATCAGCACCACGATCAACAGCACGAAGGATCCGGCGGCCGCGTAGACGAGCCACTCGGCCCTGACCTGGCCCGGCTTGATCACCCCGAACAGCTGCAGGGCGTAGACCACGCCGACCGCGATGGCCAGCAGTACCGGGATCCACCACCACAGGGACCAGCCGTTGAGGCCGACGGACGTCAGGGAGATACCGGTGTACGACACCGACCAGAAGGGGAAGAAGCTGGCGATCAGCGTCAGCACGGCCGCGCCGATCACCCCCCAACCCGCGATGGACACCTTGGAGACGTCGAACGCGGGTGCGGCGGCGCGGCTGGGCGCACCGGGGGGCGGGTATGCGCCCTGCGGCGGTGGGTAGCCCTGCGGTGGCGGGTAGCCCTGCGGTGGCGGATACCCCTGCGGAGCTCCGGGCGGACCGTAGCCGGGCGGTGGGCCGGGTGGACCGCCGGGGGGAGCATAGCCAGGGGGAGGCTGGTTGTAGCCCTGTTGCGGATAGCCGGGCGGCGGACCCTGTTGCGGATAGCCGGGTGGCGGACCCTGTTGCGGATAGCCGGGTGGCGGGTATCCAGGTGGCGGTCCCTGCTGGGGGTAGCCGCCCTCCTGGGGCGGCCCCGGCGGCGGTCCTGGCTGGTAGCCGCCCTGGTATCCCGGCGGCGGGCCGCTCGGCGGCTGACCCTGCTGATACCCGGGCGGGGGTTCGGATGCGGGTGGCGGATAGCCGCCCTGACTGGATCCACCCGGGGAATACCCGGGTGGCGGGTAGCCCTGCGGCGGTCCGGACGGGCCGTAACCTGGCGGCGGATACGCGCTCGGCGGCGGCGTTGGCATGCTCTGCGGACCGGTATCGGCGTCACCGGGGCTGGGCGCGCGAGCGTCAGGCGCTGACGGCTCTTCCGGCGAGGGGGAGTCTCCGGACGGCGGTTGTGACACTGCAGACCTCCTGGTCGGTTGCGGACAGCCGGCGACGTTGAGTCGCCGACAGCAGCCAATTCGAACGGTATCGCTCGCCGGCGACCGCTGGTGGCTGACACGCAGATCGGTGCTGGCGGGCAGCGATCAGGAGCGCGCCGACGAGCAC
>JBBQJM010000173.1:0-8013 GCA_038325895.1 Mycobacteriales bacterium | reverse complement strand
GCATGGGTCGGCTGGCCGGTCTCGTCCGCACCGTGCGGACCCCGGACTTCGCGGGCGTGTCGTTTCATGAGGTGCACTGCCGATCGGCGCTGAACAAGGTGCCGGGAAATTCTCCGATGCCGTTCGGCTGGACCATCAACCCGTACCGCGGGTGCTGCCACGGCTGCCGGGCACAGCGCCCTCAGATTGCCTCTCCCAGCGCCCAACCGCGCCGCTCAACGACTGCACCAGCGGACCAGCGGTCCACGCGCTCCGGCAAGCTCAGCGTGGGGTACCCCCGCCTGGGGCAGGTCCCCGTGGCGGTTTTCTCGAACACGCCACTCGGCATAGGCGAAATACGCCCCCGAGGTGGGGGCGGCCTTGGGTGAGGGGGATGACCGCTGGGCGGTCGTACCCCCGGTGCTGCGCACCCCTCGGGTGGCCTTGGGTGCTGCGTGGCTGGCGGAGGAGTCGAACCTCCGAGACGTCAAGCCGTCCCAGCCTGTTTGTGCTAGTACGCCATCCCCCGGAACCGGGCCGCGAGCGGAGCCGACGCGCCGTCGCAGCCGCCCGAGTTGGCCGGTAAGTACCGGTCATCAGTGGTTGATGGGTCCAACATTTAGCCCTCACATACCGGCACTACGTCGGTCGGCGGGGTATCGATTATAGACCATCTGGGATGGGGAACACTTAATGTGGCTGGTCGGCAGACCGTCCGCATAGCTATGCTATCGCTTGCAATGATGCGGATCGTACGGTCATGCTCTAATAGCAAAGTGGTCCATTGACCGCTCACATCTACATCAAGCACGTATCCAACCAATTTGCTATCGTCGGCACCCTGTTTCACCGTTATCTCTTCGGCCGAGATATACGGCCTAGCTAGGGCGGCTCTGAGATCGTCGTTGGACGACACGACAGTCACTAGGCACGCTAAGCCTAAAAAGAAGACGAATACGGAAAGGCCGGAAAGATCGTCGCTGACTTCAAACCGCTTCACAAGGTAGCTGCCGACACCCACTAATACGAATGCGACCGCGATTCCAACGAACCAGAAGCCTAGGCCAGGCGTTAGGGATTCGTCCAAGAATACATTACCCACACCATAGAACAAAAACGCCCCGAGAATAAAACTAAATGCTCGTGTTACCCGCTGCTGAAGTGCGTAAATGACTCCTAGAGTTAGCAATCCGATGACAATTGGAAAGAAGACTGCAGACGCTAAGTTGACGAACACACCGGTGAAGAGGCTCACGGGCGGAGTGAAGCGCAGGATCGCTAATGCCGACGATTGCTGAAGGTGCGCAACGAGTAGCACGTCCATTGCGGTAAGGAGCAGGGCAAGGATGAGCCCGCGGTTGATGATCGAGCTGCGGCTATTGCGCGCGATTTCTTGGAGTGCGTGCGTCCGCCGGATCTTGTCGTAGTCAGTCGACGTCATAGGTGCGAGGATAACCCCGCGCAACACCCACAGTTAACGTCCTGTTAGTTATCCTAAGTTACGGGAGGAGTAAGCTACTCCTCCTGCTAAGGACCACCCGATTCGCGCCGATTATCCGACGCAGCGGCGTAATTCCCCGGGGCCGGGATGCCAGAATCCGCTGGCTGAGATATGCCCGGCAGCGGGCACGCCGGGTACCGCTGGACGGGGCTTCACGCTTCTTCGGGTGTCTGGAACCAGACCCCGCTCGCTGGGCAGCGCCAGGGCGATCTGCTCTTTGGTCAGGCCGACGTAGCGGCTGATCTCGACCAGGGTCGCGATGCGCGCCTGGCACGCGGCTGCCTTGCTCACGTGGTGGGTGATCCAGGAAGGGTCGAGACTGTATCCCCTTGGCGGCGTCCTCGATCGCTTTCGTGGCGGCTGTCTGAACCTCGACGAGCTCGCCGGTGTAGGCGCGGAACTCATCGTGCAGGTCGTCAGCGATTCTCTGGGCGTTGGAATCCTGGACTGTCTCGGTCCTCATGGCCTGCTCCTCTGCTTGGCTGGACCCCGGTGGCCCAACAAGTTCAATTAGGGGGCCTTATCGTGAGGACCGCTAACGATCGGGGAAAGACCACCCGAAAGGGGGTATTAGCCGCCTGTCCGGCTGCGTGTACTGCTTCGCCCGGAACACCCACTCCTACTTGGATTTCGACACCGGTCACGACTTCGACAGCCAGATCGTCGTCAAGATCAACATCGGTGACGTGCTGGGCAAGGAAGTGGCGGCCGGAAAGTGGCGGCGCGAGCACGTCGCGATGGGCACCAACACCGATCCCTACCAGCGCGCCGAGGGGCGGTACCGGTTGATGCCGGGGATCATCTCGGCGCTTGCGGATAGCGGGACACCGTTTTCGATCCTGACCAAAGGCACGGTGCTGTCCCGCGATCTCGATCTGCTGGCCGCCGCGTCTGCCTCGGTGTCGGTGGGCATGGGGGTCTCGTTGGCGTTGCTGGATCCGGAGCTCCAGTCGACCCTGGAACCCGGCACGCCCACCCCCCGGGCGCGGCTGGAGCTGGTCAGGCGGATCCGCGGCGCCGGGCTGCCCTGCGGAGTGTTTGTGGCGCCGCTGCTGCCGTACCTGACCGATACGCCCGAGCAGATCGGCGCGCTGGTGGCGGAACTGGCCGACGCAGGCGCCACCGGGGTCAGCGGCATCGGGTTGCACCTGCGGCCCGGTGCGCGGGAGTGGTTCTTCGGTTGGCTCTCCCGGAACCGGCCCGACCTGGTCGAGGCCTACCAGCGGCTGTACTCCCGTGGCGCCAACCTGCCGGTGGAGTACCGGCGGGAGCTGTCGGCGCGGATCGAGGTTGCCTGCTCCGACGCCGGCCTGGGTGCCGATGGCGGAAAGGTGCTGTCCGGCACCAACCAGGCAGGCAGCAATCAGGCGGGCACGAATCCGGTGCGGGGTGTGCCAGGTGATCGGGATGCGTCATTCCCGCGCGGCAGCCTGCCTGCGTCACGAGCCGGGAATCAACAGGCGCCGGGCTCGGAACCGTCGCTGTTCTGACTGAGATGGAGCTGCTGTCCGGGCCAGTCGCGCGAGCTTCAGCGCCGCTGCAACAACTGGTCCTCCAGTCAGTCGAAGATCCGCAGGTGGGTCAGCACCCTTCCCATCGGTGATTCCGTACGGCCGGCTGCGGAATGCGAACGTGCGCGCCGCGGCCGGGTCGCTGCCGGCCCGCGCCATTTAGCCGTTCAACTCCTCCGTCATCCCACCATGCAGGAGTTGCGCATGTCCGGCGGCAGGAATGCCGTCCCGGACGTCGAGACGTCCACCACCCTGGGTCGGCGACCGCCGCGACCAGCAGGGGTGACACCGGTGATCACCGTTTCGGGACCCGCCGCGGTGGGAGCACCCGCGGCGGGTTGCCGCTTGATGATCGTGGAGGCTACCGCGCGGGCCTATCTCAGCAGCAGGTCAGTAGAAGTCGTGGGTGTCGACCACGTTGCGCAAAGGGGCGCCGTCGAGGTAGCGCCGCAGGTTGTCGGCGAACAATTCGGCGATCCGACGGTCCTCCGCCGGGCTGAGTGCCGCGGTGTGCGGCGAGACGAGCACATTGGGCATCCCCCACAACGGCGAGTCGTCGGGCAGCGGCTCGGTGGCGAAGACGTCCAGATACGCCGAGGACACGGTGCCGGACAGGAGCGCGTCGACGAGCGCTGGCTCGTCCACCACGGTTCCACGGCCGACGTTCACCACGACGATGCCGGGTTTGGCGGCCGCCAGCAGGTCGCGGCTGATCAGCCCGGTGGTCGCGTCGGTTCCGGGCAGGGTGATCACCATCGCGTCCGCGCGCGCGATCAGTTCGGGCAGAGCGGCGTCGGTGTGCACCTCGTCGACGTGCTCGACGGGTTCGGCCCTGCGCTTCACCCCGAGCACCGTCGCGCCGAAACCCTTGAGCAGTCGGGCGGTTTCGCTGCCGATCCCGCCGAGCCCGACGATCAGCACGGTCTGCTCGCCGACCTGTTTCATGGCCCACCGGCCGGGCCATTCCCTGTCCCGCTGCAGTGATTGCAGCCGCGGGAGGTCCTTGGCACCGGCCAGCACCCCGAACAGTGCGAACTCCGCCAGCGTCCCGCCGTGCACACCCGCCGACGTGGTGAACACGACCCTCGCCAGCTCATCCTCGGTCAGCCCGGCCGCCTTGACCTGCGCACCCCCGCCGGCCGCCATGGTCTGCACCCAGCGCAGATTTCGGTTCGCCCGGACCGCCGGCGCCAGCGCAGCCGGCCGGGTGTCCGGAATGCCGTAGAACACGTCGGCCTTGGCCAGCAGGGCATCGAACGCGTCCTGCTGTTCATCGGTGCGGTGGAACGTCGGTTCGCCGTCGTGATCCCCGGGAAAGCGCTGCGGTGGAAGCAGTTCGTCGTCGACGAGCAACTCGATCCGCGGGTCGACCGCGGTGATCAACGGGCGCAAGTCTGGGTGCAGTGGCGTGGCGATGGCCACCCGGACGGAGTCGGTCACTCGGGATTCTCCTGCGTGGTCGGTGCACCATTGGCCACTGAAGCGCTGGTGCGCGGTCGGGTGATCCGGCGGACCACCGGAATCAGTACGGCGACCAACACCCAGCTCCATTGCGCAACTTGCGGGTTGACGAGGTAGGCGATCGGGATGGAGCCCAGGAAGATCACCGGTAGCACCGCGGAGATCGCCAGGTCCGACCGCAGTTCGGGCGTCGTCATCCGGGTCGGTCTGAGCCCACGCCGGTCCGCGATGAGCTCGACGGCAACCAGCGCGAGGTAGGTCAGCGTGATGTCCAGCGCGTAGACCGCGACGGGCAGCGGCGAGGTCAGCTTGCCCAGTGCCTCGGTGGTGAAGGGAATGAGCACGATTCCGAACATCACCACGAGGTTCAACCCGAGCAGCTGGCCGTCCATCGCGGTCAGCGAGGTGACCCCCTGATGGTGCGCGCGCCAGAACGACGTCACGACCACGAAGCTGATGGTGAACGCCAGTAGTGAGGGTCCGTTCGTCTCTTCGAGGGCCGCCAGGCTGCTCCACGCCGCGGGCGAGAAGTCGTCAACAGTCGTGATCAACAGCGTCACCGCGAAGGCGAAGATCGCGTCGAAAAAGGTGACCGCGCGGGCGAACTCGAGGTCCTCGTGGCCAAACCGGACGCGTTCGGGCACGCTGCCTCCCTCGGGATCACCAGGACGTCAGGCGGCCGAGCAGACCGTAAAGCCGCCCGACCCCGGACATCATGTCAGCGGGTCGGACTGCTTGATCGGGTGGCTCCGTCGAACGGTGGCTCCGTCGAATGGTGCCGGCGCGATCACGCGCCGACTCCGGACGTCGGGGTGTTCTCGCCGGAGTGGGCTCAGCGCTCCCGGCGGTACTCCCGGGCAGGACCGGAACGGCGGGGCCCGTGCGAGCCAGGAGCCCGGGTCGCCGGGCCGAAGCGATGGGCGTCGCCGTCGCGGTCCAGTTCGATGCGCAGCGACTGTCCGCTGACCTTTGCCGCGGAGATCCGGCCGAAGGCGGCGGGGGACAGGGTGCCGGCGATCTCCACGGTGGAGAAGGTGTCGTAGATGTCGATGCGGCCGAGGTCCTTGCCGTTCAGTCCGCCCTCTGCGGTGATCGCGCCGACGATGCCGGCGGGCCGCACACCGTGGGCGTGACCCACCGCCACCCGGTACCGGGGTCCGGCCGGGTCGCGCCGGCGTCCGGCACGATCGGCGGAGGTCCGGTCCGCCGAACCGCCCTCGCCACCCCGGGCGGGGCGGTCCGAGCCGCGGCGGTCGGCACCGGGTCGTTCCGGACGCTCGGTCGCGAACGACGGGGTGTAGGTGCTGACGGCCGGTGCCTTTCCGTCGTCACCGGCGGCGAGTGCGAGCAGCGTCGCGGCGAGTTCCTGGGCGGTCAGGTCCTGCTCGGCCAGGAAATTCGCCACCGCCTGCCGGTACCGGGCCAGCGATCCCCCGGAGACCCGTTCGGCAGCCTCGGTCAGCACGGTGGCAGCGCGCCGGGCGGCCACGTCCGCCGCGGTCGGCGGGGTGATCTGCTCCAGCTTCTGCCTGATCGCGCGCTCGATCGCCCGCAGCCGGCCGACCTCGCGCGGGGTGAAGAACGTCAACGCCTCACCTTCGCGGCCCGCGCGGCCGGTGCGGCCGATGCGGTGCACGTAGGACTCGGGCTCGCCCGGGGCGTCGAAGTTGACGACCAGGTCGACGCGTTCGACGTCAAGCCCGCGGGCAGCCACATCGGTGGCGACCAGCACGTCCAGCCGGCCGTCGCGGAGCCGTTCGATGATCCGCTCGCGTTCCTTCTGCGGCACGTCACCGTTGATCGCGGCCGCGGACACCCCGCGGGCGATCAGCTCCGCGCCGACCTCGTCGCAGGCGCCCTTGGTGCGGACGAACACGATGCTCGCGTCACCCTCAGAGACCTGCAGGATCCGGGCCAGCACGTCGACCTTGTCCCGGAACGGCACGACCGCGTAGGTCTGCCGCACCGCGTCGACGGTGGAGGACTGCCGGGTGACGGCGATGTCCAGCGGGTCGTTGAGGTGCTTGCGGGCGATGGCCCGGATGGGCGGCGGCATGGTCGCCGAAAACAATGCGGTCTGCCGCTCGCCGGGAGCGTCGGACAGGATGCGGTCCACGTCCTCGGCGAAACCCATCCGCAGCATCTCGTCGGCCTCGTCCAGCACCAGGAACTTCAGCCCGGACAGGTCGAGGGTGTGCCGTTCGAGGTGGTCGATGATCCGGCCGGGGGTCCCGACCACGATCTGTGCGCCGGCCTTCAGTGCAGCGCGCTGCGGCAGGAAGCTGGCGCCGCCGTAGACGGGCACCACGGTCAGTGAGGGAATGTGCACGGCGAAGCTGGAGATTGCCTCGGCGACCTGCACCGCGAGCTCCCGGGTCGGCGTCAGGACCAGGGCCTGCACGCCCCTGGACCGGGGATCGATCGAGGCCAGCAGCGGAAGGCCGAAGGCGGCCGTTTTGCCGGTGCCCGTCTGCGCGACGCCGGTGATGTCCCGCCCGCCGAGCAGTGCGGGAATGGCCTCGGCCTGGATGGCCGTCGGGGTCTGGAAGCCCAGGTCACCGATGGCGCGCAGCAACGCGGCCGGCAAGACGAGCTGGTTGAAGCGCAGGGTGGGTTCGGAGTCGATCTGCTCGTTGAAGAGCAGGTCGTCAGCGGTTTCGTCCACGGTGAGCGGGAGATCAGTGAAGTCGGTGGAGGAGTCGGTGGGAGGGTCGAGGACAGCAGCGGTCGACATCAGAGCCAATCAATTCGGGTAGGAGCGTCGAGAACACACCAGGTCGGTGCGGGTTCCGGTCGCTGTCCCGAATGATGAAGACTTCCGTCGTCGGGTTGGCGCGACACACTCCAAGAACGCTTTATCGTAACGGTTCGCGGGCGGAAATCGATCGTGAGTTCCCGCACAGTGCTGATTCGGGACTGATTCAGAGCCGATAGAAGGCCAAGAAAGACACAAAAATCCTCGCCGACCTGTCGAATCCGTCGCTGTCAGTCCGTCTGTTCGATCAGGAGCCGCCACCCGGGGTTCTGCCACCAACAGTTCTGCCACCAACAGTTCTGCTACCAGCAAGGAGATCCGCTCGATGCCCAAGTACCTGCTGCAGATCGTCGAGACAGAGTCCGCCTACACCGAGGCCGGTGAGGCCGAATTCGCCGAGAGCATGGCCAATCACCAGGCGTTCGCCCAGGAGGTCGGTGAGCTCGGCGCGACGCTGCTGGGCGGCGAGGCGCTGCAGCCGACCCCGACCGCGACCTACCTGCGCGGCACGCGTACCTCCGAAGCTCATGTGGTGGACAACCCGCTGCCCGAGCTGAAGGAAGTGGTGGGCGGCTACTACCTGATCGAGGCGGCCGACGACGCCCAGGCGGTGGAGGTGGCCAAGCGGTGCCCGGCGCCCTACGGCTACATCGAGATGCGACCGATCTGGGAATTCGGCGGCTGACGGTGGTTCCCCCGGCGATCGCGGAGGTGGCGGCCAAAGCCCAGCGTGAGCTGTCCGGCCGGGTGTTGGCTGTCACCTTGCGATCGGTCCGGGACCTGGACATCGCCGAGGAGGCCACCGC
>JBBQJM010000172.1:0-8067 GCA_038325895.1 Mycobacteriales bacterium | reverse complement strand
CCCGGGTGACGCCGGCCGCGACTCAGGCGCGGCCGACGATCAGTCGGGAGCTTGCGAGCCGTCGGTGGCGACCCTGGTCGGAACGCACCTGTTGTGCGCGGCGCGGCATCCGACACCGACCACTGCTCTCGAGTTGAGCGCGCGAGGTTCGGCCCTCAGTGGCGCCGATATCCCGCCGGAGCTGAACACCGACGGTTCCGACCGGGTCACCGTGCTGGTGATTGCGGACGGCGCCGCCTGTCACGGCGACAACGCCCCCGGCCGGCGCGACGATCGATCGAACGCCTTCGACGACGCCGTGGCGCGTGCGCTCGCGTCCGGCGACCCGGTGGCGCTCGGCGCTGCCTGCCGCGATCCCGTCCTGCCGGCGGACGCTGTCATGTCGTCCGTGAACCCGCTGGCAGTGTTGGCCGACCTGACCCGCTCCGCACCGCCGGACGCGGCGGATCTGCTGTACTCCGGTACTCCGTTCGGCGTCGGGTATTTCGTCGCATCCTGGGGCTGGAACCGGGCGTGACCCACGACGGCGTCACAGCAACTGACCGGGCGCCGACCGCAGTCGCTCCGGTGCCACCAGGCCGGGTCGTCGTGATCGCCGGGCCGACCGGAACCGGTAAATCCGACCTCGCGCTCGACCTCGCCGAGCGCCTCGGCGGTGAGGTGGTGAATGCGGATTCGATGCAGCTCTACCGCGGGATGGATGTCGGCACGGCCAAAGTCCCCGTCGACCAGCGCCGGGGCGTTCCGCATCATCTGCTCGACGTTCTGGACGTCACGCAGACGGCAAGTGTGGCGGCGTACCAACGTCAGGCACGCGCGGTCGTCGAGGACATCCGGGCACGAGGGAAGGCTGCCGTGGTGGTCGGCGGTTCGGGGCTGTATGTCCAGGCCATCGTCGACGACATCGATTTCCCGGCGACTGACCCGCAGGTGCGGGCCCGGCTGCAGGCAGAGCTGGACACGCTGGGCGCCGACGACCTGTTCCGACGGCTGCGGGCAGCCGACCCAGCGGCCGCGGCAGTCATCGAACCCGCCAACGGGCGTCGCATCGTCCGGGCGCTGGAGGTCATCGAGATCACCGGCCGGCCGTTCACCGCGTCGCTGCCGGTCCCGGGACCGGCCCGCTACGGGGCCTTGCTGGTGAGGCTGGACCGGGAGACCGCGGAACTCGACGCCCAGCTGGAACGGCGCGTGCGGGCCATGGTCGACGGCGGGTTCCTCGACGAGGTCCGGGCGCTGGACGCCGCAGGGATCCGGCACGGACTGACCGCGCCCAGGGCGCTCGGCTATCGGCAGATGCTGGCCGTACTGGACGGCACGCTCGCGCTGGAGGAGGCCGTCGGACAGACGACGGCCGCAACCCGGCGCTTCGTCCGGCGGCAGCGCAGCTGGTTTCGTAGGGACTCGCGGATGGTGGACGTGGACGCCGCGGAGCGCGGGATGGTGGACCGGGTGCTCGACCTGCTCGGCGCGGATCAGAACGCGGAATTGTCGCGGGACTGTAAGAGCGCACCAAGGCAGGCCGGCCTGCCGGATGCGCGCCCGTAATCTGGAACCATGACCGGCACCAACGCACCCCTCGGCGTGCCGTTCGTCAAGGGCCACGGCACCGAGAATGACTTCGTCCTGCTACCGGACCCGGACGGCAGCCTCGAGGTGACGCCCGGGCAGGTCCGCGCGATCTGCGACCGGCACGCGGGTCTGGGTGCCGACGGGATCATCCGAGTCGCGCCTGCGCCGTCCGGGAGCGATGCCGCGTTCGTCATGGACTACCGGAACGCCGATGGTTCCTTCGCCCAGATGTGCGGGAACGGGGCACGGGTGTTCGCCCGGTTTCTCGTCGACGACGGGTGGGCGGCGCCTGGCCGGCTGCTGTTTTCCACCCGAGGTGGACTGCGCACGGCCGACGTCCCGAGCGCGGGGGACGTCACCATCGGCATGGGCCCGGCGACCGTCGGCAACGCGTCCACCGCACACATCGGTGACGTGGAGTTCTTCGGTGTGGCCGTGGATGTCGGCAATCCGCATCTGGCCTGCCTGACGGACGTGGAGCTGGCCGGCGTCGACCTCAGCGTCCCGCCGTCGTACGAGAAGGCCGACTTCCCCGAAGGGGTGAACATCGAGATCATCACCAGCACCGGGACCGACCAGATCCGTATGCGCGTGCATGAACGCGGCGTCGGCGAAACCCGTTCCTGCGGAACGGGAACGGTAGCGGCCGCGGCGGCATACCTGCGGTCGAGAAAAAGGTCGACGGGCACCGTTGAGGTGTCGGTGCCGGGTGGCTCGGTGACCGTCACCATCACCGACGACGGCTCCACGCTCACCGGCCCGGCGGTGCTGGTGGCCGCCGGCACCGTCGACGGCGCATTCTGGGAGCGACACCGCTGAGCGCGACCCGGCTCGCTTGGCCATCCCGCGCGCCCGCCGCAGAGGCCGCGCCCCAGCCCGGAAAGTGCGGAAAACAGAAAAAGGTTGGCCAGTCGTGGCAGGCTGGACAGCAAGATGACTGTTGATTCCACCGAAGACGCCGCCGCCCGAGCTGCCACCAGCGCTCCGATGCCCGCCGTGTCGAGCAATGCCAGGACAATCCGTACCCCCGTTTCCGTTCCCAGTACGACAGCAATTCCCGCTGCACTTCCCCCAACAGTTCCCCCAGCCACCGATACTGCCGACGAATTCGAGGTTGCCCACGTGCCTACTGCACCCAGTCGAGAACTACCCATCGACCTGGATGAGCTGGAGAGCACCCAGGGCGAACGGGATCTGGCCGACCGCGCGGCATTGCGCCGCGTTCAAGGGCTGTCCACCCAGCTCACCGACATCACCGAGGTCGAGTACCGCAAGCTGCAACTCGAGCGGGTCGTGCTGGTCGGGGTCTGGGCCGGTGGCGGCGCGGCCGCGGCCGAATCGTCGATGACCGAGCTGGCCCGGCTCGCCGAGACGGCGGGGTCGGTGGTTCTGGAAGCCGTCATGCAACGACGCAGCCACCCCGACGCCGCGACCTACATCGGTTCGGGCAAGGTCACCGAGCTGATCGGCATCGTCGAGGCCACCGGCGCGGACACCGTCATCTGCGACGGCGAGCTGGCGCCCGGTCAGCTGCGCAATCTGGAGGAACGTCTCAAGGTCAAGGTCGTCGATCGCACCGCCTTGATCCTGGACATCTTCGCGCAGCACGCGCGATCCCGGGAGGGCAAGGCCCAGGTCGAGCTGGCCCAGCTCAACTACCTGGTTCCCCGGCTCCGCGGTTGGGGCGCGGCGCTCTCCCGGCAGCGTGGCGGCCGGGTCGCGGCCGGCGCCGGCATCGGATCCCGTGGCCCCGGTGAGACGAAACTCGAGATCGACCGTCGGCGGATTCACAAGCGGATAGCCCAGCTGCGCTCCGACCTGGCGGGCATGCGCCGGGTCCGCGACACCAAGCGATCCCGGCGTCAGGCCAATGCGGTACCGGCCGTCGCGATCGCCGGGTACACCAACGCGGGCAAGTCGTCGCTGCTGAACCGGCTCACCGATGCCGGCGTGCTGGTCGAGGATGCGTTGTTCGCCACCCTGGATCCCACCACCCGCCGGTCGCGGACCGCGGACGGCCGGATCTCCACATTGACCGACACGGTGGGATTCGTCCGGCACCTGCCGCACCAATTGGTCGAGTCGTTCCGGTCCACGTTGGAGGAGATCGGCGAGGCCGACCTGTTGCTACACGTGGTTGACGGGTCCGACGAGAACCCGGAGGAGCAGGTCTCCGCTGTCCGCGAGGTTCTCGGTGAGATCAACGCCTCGTCGGTCCGCGAGATCATCGTGGTGAACAAGGTGGACACCGCGGACGAGATGACGCTGACACGATTGCGCCATCTGCTGCCGGATGCGGTCTTCGTCTCGGCGCGCACCGGTGCCGGGATCGAGCAGCTGCGGCTGGTCATTGCCGGTGCGTTGCCGAACCCGGCGGTGTCCGTCTCGGTCCTGGTGCCGTTCACCGAAGGTGCCTTGGTCTCCCGCGTGCATGCCGAAGGGACGGTGCTGACCGAGGAACACACGGCGGACGGCACCCGCCTGCACGCGCGGGTCTACCCGGATCTCGCCGGTCTGTTGGCTCCGTTCGCCGCGGTCGGCTGAGGTTCGTTCAGCCGCCGAACAGCAACGGAGGACTGCTCCGAGCTACGTGTCCGGGTAGCCTAGGTCCCGGGGCCGGAGGACCGCTGACCCATCTCCGCGTCCGTCGGCCACGAAGAGCTGTCAGGTGAGAACGAGCGGCCAGTCAGCGGTCGAGGAGGAATTCAACATGGGTGCTCTGTCCTGGTGGCACTGGATGATCATCATCGCCGCCTTTGTCATCATTTTCGGCTACAAGCGACTGCCGGACGCGGCGCGCGGGGTCGGCCGGTCGTTGCGCATCCTGAAATCCGAAGTTGCGGCGATGCACGAGGACGACGAGAAGGTGAAGAAGCCGGCGGAGACCGACGCCACGGCGGCCGTGCCGACGCCCTCGCCGCAGATCGCCCCGAGTCCGGTGCTGCCCGTTGTTCCTCCACCCACGCCGCCTGTCACGGCGACGTCGGTGCCCACCGAGGAGCGCAAGGCCTGACCGCTATCGGGTCAGTCTCCGCCCCATTGGTTCAAGCTCAGATGCCCCGGCTCGACGAGACGGGGCATCGACGCGTGATTGTCAGAGCTTACGGAGAACGGCGACCACCCGACCGAGGATGACGGCGTCATCTCCAGGAATCGGCTGGTAGGCGTCATTGTGCGGCAGCAGCCACAGGTGCCCGTCGCGGCGCTTGAAGGTCTTGACGGTTGCTTCCCCGTCGATCATGGCCGCCACGATATCGCCGTTGTCCGCGACCGGCTGCTGACGGACCACAACCCAGTCGCCGTCTGTGATCGCCGCGTCCACCATCGAATCGCCGACAACGCGCAGCAGGAACAGCGTGCCCTCGCCCACCAGGTCCTTGGGCAGCGGGAAGACGTCTTCGACGGCCTGCTCGGCCAGGATCGGGCCGCCGGCCGCGATCCGTCCCACCACCGGCACATAGGTCGGCGTCGGATGGTCGGGAGCCTCCTGCTGGATCTCGTCCAGCGGCCGGATGTCGACGGCGCGCGGCCGGTTCGGATCCCGCCGCAGTAGTCCGCGCTTCTCCAGCACCTTGAGCTGGTGCGCCACCGACGACGGCGACTTCAGTCCGGCGGCCTGCCCGATCTCCCGAACACTCGGCGGGTAGCCCCGACGCTCGACGGAGTCGCGGATGACCTGGAGGATCTTGTGCTGCCGCATGGTCAGCACCCGGCCGACCGGTGCCGGGTCGGGAAACGGCACGACCTCGCCGGCCGGGGCCACCTCGGCGTCCTCCAATGCGTCGGCGAGATCAACGTGTGGCTCTACCTCGGGCTCTACGCCGTGCTCACCGGCGAAGTCTCCGGTCGGTCCATCGCCTGTTCGATTGTCGGGGTCGTGCTCCGTAGCCACGTCGCTTCCCTCCCACTGGTGTGCGGCGGTCAGGCCGCTGGTGATGGGCCGCCAGGCCCGCCCCACGGCCGTGGATCGGCGGGGATCAGGAGCGACGGCCCCCTCAGACTAGGTGACGATAGGGTCACAATTCAAACAGGCGTTCGATTGACACGCCGATCGATCTTCCCACTGTCGGTGGCCCGGTGTACAACTCGGTCAAGCGTTCGATAGAACGCCCGTTCGATTCGAGGGCCCTCCGCGGATCGGTCACCAGGCGAGCAGGCCGGGTCCATCCGGTCGGATCAACCGAGGTGAAGGTATGGGAACGCAGACGCTCACCGCACCAGTGAACGGACCCTTTGCACCCCGTCGTCATCCAGCCATGGGAGACGACCCGTCGGCCGGCCCCCTGTCGGTCGCCCTGTCAGTGCCACTGTCAGTCCCATTGGGGGTCGCACTGCCAGTCCCATTGGCAGTCGCACTGTCAGTCCCATTGTCAGTCCCACCGTCAGTCCCACCGTCAGTCCCACTGGCGGACGCAGTGCCGGACCCGTGGCGGACCATCTTTCCGGTCCCATCGTCGTTCGGGAGCGGCCAAAACCCCGGAGCGACACGCCCGCTACCGGGAACTCCGCCGGGAACTTTGCCGAGAACACTGCCGAAGTCCCCTGACGCGGCCCCCGAGCGCGGCGATCCGGGGCGCCGTTGGTCACGGACGCCGTCGGTCCGACGCCCGTCGCCGGGCATCGTGCCGCTCGGTTCCGCTGTCTCCGGCGCAGTGGGCGAGTGTGACGAGTCGTCCGACCATGCGTCCGCTCTGGCACCCGGCCGGGCGGCAGACGGCCCGAGCGGTTACCGGATGGGCCGCTGGGCCCGGCTTGCGGTGACGACCACAGTGCTGGTCGCAGCCGTGTTGCTCACGGTGTCGCTGCTCTCGGGCCCGGCACCCCGGCGGATGGTCGACGTCACGGTCGGCCCGGGGGACACCCTGTGGTCGATCGCCACTGCCCAGGCCCCGGATCGCGATCCGCGCGCGGTCATCTCCGAGATCGAGCAACTCAACGGGCTCGACAGCGACGTGCTGCACGTCGGCGTAATGCTCCGGGTGCCCGCCGACCAGAACTGATGGTGCGACGGATCGCCGCACACGACGGTCTCCGGTCCCCGAAAGATCTGACCCGACACGCGGTCAGGACTTGCGCGCTCGTCTGCCGCGATCTACCGTCAACCCCTACATCTGGTACTTACACCCGTGTAAGATATCAACAGGTTGTGCCACCACCGGCGGGTAGTTGTCCACAGGATGCGAGAGTTGCCCACCGGCAGTCCACAACAGCATCCACAACAGCATCCACAACAGGGTTCACCGCAGCGGTCCATCTGACCGTCCGTCGACCGGTTCATGCCGATCGGTTCGACGGGCCGGCAGCGCCGAACCGGGCGTGGTCAGAGCCGTCACCGGACTGATCTCCTGGCGGCCGGCGTCACCCGGCGACCAGCACGACTCGAGCGGACAGGGAGGTGCACGACATGCGATGCCCCTTCTGCCGGTACCCCGATTCCCGGGTGGTCGATTCCCGCGAGATGGACGACGGGCAGGCCATCCGCCGTCGGCGCTCCTGCCCGGAGTGTTCGCGCCGATTCACCACGGTCGAAGAGGCTCTGCTCGTGGTGGCGAAGCGCAGCGGTGTCACCGAGCCCTTCAGTCGCGCCAAGGTCGTCGACGGTGTGCGACGCGCCTGTCAGGGCCGCCCGGTGGATGAGGACGCACTGGCCAAGTTGGCCCAGCAGGTGGAAGAAGCGGTCCGCGGGTCGGGTCAGGCCGAGGTCCCGAGTCAGGAGATCGGGCTGGCCATCCTCGGGCCGCTGCGCGAACTCGACGAGGTCGCGTACCTACGGTTCGCGTCCGTCTACCGGTCGTTCACCTCGGCGGACGACTTCGCCGCCGAGATCCGGGACATGCGCGCCGCCGCGTCGGCACAGGACCCGGTGGATCCCGGCGTTGCGTCCACACCAGTTGCGTCCACACCAGTCGCGTCCACACCAGTCCCGTTCACGACGGTCGGGTCCACGACGGTCGCGTCCACAACGGCCGCGTCCAGAACTGCAGAGCCGTCCCCGGCAGCACCGGCGGGCAAGCACGACCCGCCGATCGACATCCGCGGAAAGGCCCAGAGCCTGCCGCCGCCGGTCGGTGTTGGCTGATCGAATTCCGGTCCGCAGCGGCACCGGCAACAGCCAGTCGCAGGACCACCGCACGTCACGTACAGCGTCACCCAGCGCCAACGTTGCCAACGCTCCAGCCGCGCCGCCGGTGGAGTGCCGCCCAGGGGAAGGAAATGCAGGAACATGACAGACACCGTCGGTGCGACCGAAACGTCCACTGAATCGAATGCGTCGTCGAACGGTCAGACCAAGGACCGCAAGGCACGAGTGACTCAGCAGGGAGATCGGAGCAACGGGTCCCAGGGTCTGCACCTGGAGCGTCTGTACACCACCGTCGGCGTGCATCCCTACGACGAGGTCAGCTGGCAGCGCCGCGACGTGGTGATGACGAACTGGCGCGACGGGTCGATCAACTTCGAGCAGCGCGGTGTCGAGTTCCCCGACTTCTGGTCGAT
>JBBQJM010000171.1:0-8102 GCA_038325895.1 Mycobacteriales bacterium | reverse complement strand
GTCGTCGAACCCGCCCTCCTGCCGGGCCAGGGTCGAGGCGAGATCGAACCGTAACCCGTCGACCCCCATCTCGGCGACCCAGTAGCGCAGCGAATCCAAGATCAACCGCAGGCAGGCCGCGTTGCCCACGTTCAGCGAATTCCCGCACCCCGTCGTGTCGATGTACCGGGACCGGGTGGCCGGGTCCAGCCGGTAGTACGCGGCGTTGTCCAGGCCGCGGAAGCACAGCGCCGGACCGTCCGGCCCCGCCTCGGCGGTGTGGTTGTAGACCACGTCGAGCAACACCTCGATATCCGCGGCGTGCAGCGCGCGGACCATGGCGGCAAATTCCGCCACCTGTCCCCCGGGATTGCCCGCCCGCACCGCTGCCGAATACCCGGAGTAAGGGGCGAAGAACCCGATCGTGTTGTAGCCCCAGTAATTCGTCAGCCCGCGTTCGACCAGAAATGCCTCTGGCACATTGTGCTGCACCGGTAGCAGTTCGACGGCGGTGATTCCCAGCCGTTTCAGGTAGTCGACGGCCACCGGGTGCGCCAGACCGGCGTACGTCCCGCGCAGGGCCGGCGGGATGTCGGGGTGCCGCGCAGTGAAACCCTTGACGTGCAATTCGTAGATGACCGAATCCGAAATATGCCGACGGGGTCGTTGCCAACCGTCATCATCGGTATCGATCGGGTGATTTCCGCGCATCCGATCGACCATCACCCCGCGCGGCGTGCAGCCCGCCGAATCCAGCGAGCTCGGCCGGGCAGGATCCTGAACATCGTGGGCGTAGACGGCTGCGGGAAAGGACGCCGATCCGCTGATCGCGCGGGCATAGGGATCGAGCAGGAGCTTGTTCGGGTTGCAGAGCAGACCGGCACCGGGATCCCACGGACCGTCGACCCGGAATCCGTAGGCCTGACCGGCCTTCAGCCCGGCAACCCGCCCGTGCCACACCCCCGCGTCCGGACCCGGAAGGGCGATCCGGGTTTCGCGGCCGTCCTCGTCGAACAAACACAGCGTCACCGCCTCGGCGACCGAGGAATACACAGCGACATTCGCGCCGTCCCCGGTGAGGGTCACGCCCAGCGGATGAGGAGAACCGGGCCGCACTCTGATAGGCATGGTTGAAATCTAAGTCAACGCCACCCCGCACGCCGTGTGCGTTTGCTTTTCGTTCATGCAACGGACACCCTGACCTACCCGGGCGGCGGGGAATTCATGCGAATGGGACGATGATGCGCCGGGGGTTTCTCAGCAGAGTCGTTTGCGAGTGAAACGGGAGGTTCCGTGCCGAAGGTCGTCGTCGTGGGTGGTGGCATGGCCGGGGTGGCCTGCGCGCACGAACTGGGCCGCAAGGACGTCGAGGTGGTGCTCGTCGACCGCCACGACTACCTGCAGTTCCAGCCATTGCTGTACCAGGTGGCGAGTTCGCAGCTGCCGGCCGAGGACGTGGCCCGGCCGTTGAAGGTGATCTTCGAGGACCGCCCCTCGGTGATGGTGGTGCAGATGGACGTGCGCACCGTGGACGTAGGTACCAAGGCGGTGACCGCAGTGGACGGGTCGACGGTCACCGGGGATTACCTCGTGCTCGCCGCGGGTTCGCAGCCGAACTTCTTCGGGGTGCCCGGCGCCCGCGAGCATTCGTTCCCGCTCTATTCCGTTGTCGACGCCGAGCGGCTGCGGCTGCATCTGCGGGAACAACTGCGGGCCGGCACCGCGGCCGGCGCGGCAGCGGGCCCCGAACCCGACCCGACAGGACTGACCGTCGTGATCGTGGGTGGCGGCCCCACCGGGGTCGAGACAGCCGGGGCGCTCGGCGAGTTGTTCGCCGCCCTCAAGGCCAAGAAGAAGCTGCCGGACGAGGCCACCGTGCACCTGGTCGATCACGGAAAGGCACTGCTGGCGCCCTTCTCCGACAAGTCCCATCAGTACGCGCTGGACAAGCTCACCCGCCACGGGGTGAAGGTGACATTCGGCGTCGCGGTCACTCAGGTGGAACCGGACAAGGTGCACCTGTCCGACGGCAGCCAACTCCCCACCCGCACGGTGATCTGGGGTGGCGGCGAATCCGCCGGTCCGCTCGCCGGTACCAGCGGTGCCCCGCTGGGCCGCGGTGGGCGCGTCGACGTCGGGCCGGACCTGACGGTGGCCGGGTTCGACGGCGTCTTCGGCATCGGCGACGTGGCGAACATTCCCGGGCCGGACGGCCGCGCGCTGCCGCAGCTGGGATCGGTGGCCCAGCAATCCGGAAAGTGGGCGGCCCGCAACATCCTGGCGCAAGCCGCGGGCGAACCACTCAAGCCGTTCAAGTACAAGGACAAGGGCATCATGGCCATGATCGGCCGGAACGCCGCCGTCGCCGAGGTCGGTGCGCACCGGCACCAGGTGGAGGGGCCGATCGCCTTCGCGGCCTGGCTCGGCCTGCACGCGGTCCTGCTCAGCGGCGTACACAACCGGATCGACGCATTCCTGGAATGGGCCGACGACTACTTCCACGCCGACCGCGCCGCGGACCTGGAGATCGGCGGCGCGCCGAGCCGGATCGCCTGGTCGAACGACTCAGCGGACCAGCCGACCATCACCGTGCCATAGGGGGCCACCATGTCCGAGCGCTACGACGTGATCATCATCGGGTCGGGAGCGGGCGGCGGAACGCTCGCACACCGGCTGGCACCGTCGGGGAAACGCGTCCTGATCCTGGAACGTGGCGACTGGCTGCCGCGCGAGGTGGAGAACTGGGATGCCACGGCGGTCTTCGTGGACAACCGGTACGTCTCCCCCGACACCTGGTACGACATGGACGGCAAGACGTTCCAACCGCAGGTGCACTACAACGTCGGCGGCGCCACCAAGCTCTACGGGGCGGCGCTGTACCGGTTGCGGGAGAAGGACTTCGGCGAACTGCACCACCACGACGGGCTCTCCCCGGCCTGGCCGGTCTCCTATGCCGACTTCGAGCCGTACTACACCCAGGCCGAGCAGCTCTACCAGGTGCACGGGATCCGTGGCGAGGATCCGACCGAGCCGCCGAGCAGCGCGCCGTACCCGTTCCCGCCGGTGTCGAACGAACCGCGGATCCAGCAGCTGTACGACGACCTGAAGAAGATCGGGATGACGCCGTTCCACGCACCGGCCGGAATCATGCTGAACGAGGCCGACCCCGCGTTCAGCGCGTGCATCCGTTGCGCAACGTGTGACGGCTTCCCCTGCCTCGTGCACGCAAAGTCCGATGCCGAGGTGATCGCCGTGCGCCCGGCGATCACCCACCCGAACGTCACCTTGCTGCGGAAGACGCTGGTGCAGAAGTTGGAGACCGACGGCTCGGGCCGGACCGTGACGACGGTGCTGGCCACCGTCGACGGCGCCGAGCAGCGCTTCACCGCGGACATCGTGGTGGTCTCCGCCGGCGCGGCCAACTCCGCCAAACTGCTGCTGAGCAGCGCCAACGACCAGCACCCGAACGGATTGGCCAACGGCTCGGATCAGGTCGGACGCAATTATGTGTTCCACAACAGCCGGGCCTTCCTGGCCGTGTCGCTGGAGAAGAACACCACCCGGTTCCAGAAGACGCTGGGCGTCAACGACTTCTACTTCGGAGACGACGAATTCCCCTATCCCATGGGCAATATCCAGATGGTCGGCAAGAGCTCGGCACCGATGTACCGGGGCGAGAAGCCGCTGGAAACGGAGCTGGCGCCGACCTTCGCGCTCGGGGACGTCGCCGAGCACGCCGTCGACTTCTGGCTCTCCACCGAGGATCTGCCGCGGCCGGAGAACCGGGTCACGCTGGCACCCGACGGCAACGTGGTGCTCAGCTACACGCCGAACAACCGCAAGCCGCTGGACGAGCTGTACTCCCGGATCAAGCGGAATCTGAACCACCTCGGCTTCCACCCGCACCACCTGATCCCCCGCACCGCGTACATGAAGAACGACATCCCGATCGCCGGCTGCGCCCATCAGGCCGGTACCGTGCGCTTCGGCTCGGATCCGGCGACGTCGGTGCTCGACGTGAACTGCAAGGCCCACCAGCTGGACAACCTGTACGTGGTGGACACCAGCTTCTTCCCCAGCATCGGCGCGGTGAACCCGTCGCTGACTGCCGCCGCCAACGCGCTGCGGGTCGGCGATCACCTGCTCGAGCGACTCGGCTGAGTCCGGCGGATGGCGGACACCAGGGCCGCGTCGCGGACGGCCCCTTTTCTGGTCTACGGCGCCGGACTGGCCCAGGGACTGGCGCTCGTCTCGTTCCCGGCGGCGAGTTCCATCCTGACCAGCCCCACCGGGTACGACCTCAGCACGGCGCAGTACGGGCTGATGTTCCTGCCGCAGGTGGTGCTCGCCATCACTGCCGCCGCAATGTCCCCGCTGTGGGCGAAACGCTGGTCGCTGCAACGGGTCCTGCAGGCCGGCCTGATCGCGAACCTGGTGGCGATGCTGTTATTGGTGGCCAGCCAGACCGTCGCGACGTCCGGTGCCGCGTACCCGATCCTGCTGTGCGCGACCGCAGCCCTCGGCTTCGGGTTCGGTTCCACCGTGCCGGCGCTGAACACCTTCGCCGAGCACCTGGACCCGACCCGGCAGGACCGGTCGGTGCTGACGCTGAATGCACTCCTGGGTACCGGCACCGCGATGGCGCCGATGCTCATCGCGCTGTTCCTGGCGCTGGGCGCCTGGTGGCTGCTGCCCTTGTTGGCGGCAGCCGGGTTGGGCGGCTTTGTCGTTGCCGCCCTGCGTGTTCGACTCGACGCGGGACCACCGCCGGCTGCCGGCCAGCGCAAGGCCGCGCTGCCCGGACGGTTCTGGTGGTACGCCGCCGCGGTGCTGCTCTACGGCATCTGCGAGACCTTGTTCGGCAACTGGTCCAGCCTGTACCTGGCCGGCGAGCGTGGGCTGACCGCCGGGGTGGCCTCGCTGGCGCTGGCAGCGTTCTGGGCCTGCGTCACCCTCGGCCGGATCATCGTCGCGGCGCTGACCCCCAAGGTCCCGGCGACCACGGTCTACCTCGCGCTGCCGGTGCTGATCGCCGCGGCGAACCTGGCCGTGTCGGCTGCCGGGAACGCACTGACCGCCGTGCTGGCTTACGCCGCAGCGGGTTTCGCGTGTTCGGCGATGCTGCCGCTGAGCCTGAGCCTTGCCGGGCAGGAGTTCCCGCGGCTCGGCGCGACGTCCTCGGGCGAGCTCATCGCGGGCTACCAGGTCGGCTACGGCATCACCGCGTTCGGCGTCGCACCGCTGCAATCGCTCACCGGGATCAGCATGGGCGGCATCTACCTCGTCGGCGCCGGCATCGCGGTGGCACTCGCGGTGGTCGCCAGGATGGTCACCGCCGGGCTGACCCGGCATCCGGCGGCGCCGTAGCCGCCGCCGAATATCTGCAGGACCGCTCGACCCCGAAGACAGCCTCCCGAAGGACAGCCTCCCGAAGGACAGCACAGAAAGCGTGACGATGGCGACCAAGCGAAAGAGCCCGGCGGCAACTGAACGTGGCCGTCTGGCCAAAGCCGACGCGGGCACCCAGCCGTGGCGGGACTGGGGGCCGTACCTGTCCGAACGGGCTTGGGGCACGGTGCGCGAGGACTACAGCCCCGACGGCAACGCCTGGGACTTCTTCCCGCACGACCACGCGCGGTCCCGGGTGTACCGGTGGAACGAGGACGGCATGGCGGGGTTCTGCGACGAGACGCAGAACTGGTGCCTGGCATTGGGTTTGTGGAACGGCGCGGACCCGATCTGCAAGGAGCGGATGTTCGGGCTCACCGGCCCGCAGGGCAACCACGGCGAGGACGTCAAGGAGTACTGGTGGTACCTGGATGGCACCCCCACGCATTCCTGGCACACCTGGCGCTACCACTACCCGCAGGGTGAGTTCCCCTACGCCGACCTGGTCGCCGAGAACGCCCGCAGGTCCAAACTGGAGCCCGAGTACGAGCTCGTCGACACCGGGATCTTCGCCGAGAATCGTTACTGGGTGGTCACTGTCGACTACGCGAAGGACGGCCCGCGGGACCTGCTGATGCAGATCACCGTCGAGAACGCCGGACCTGACGAGGCCACCCTGCATGTCCTGCCCACGTTGTGGTTCCGTAACACCTGGTCGTGGGGATATCCGGACCACCCGGTGCCACACCTGAGGTGGGCCGGCGACCGCATCGTCGGGGACCACTCGAAGTCCGGCCCCCTGGTGCTCGCCGGGGACGGCAGCCCCGAGGCGTTGTTCTGCGACAACGAGACCAACGACGAGCGACTATTCGGCGGGACCAACGTCAGCGCCTACCCCAAGGACGGGATCAACGACCACGTCGTGCACGGTGCCGATACCGTCAATCCGGCGCTGGTCGGCACGAAAGCCGCACTGCACTACACTGTCTCGGTCCCGCCCGGCGGGTCGTCGGTCATCAAGGTCCGACTTGTCGGGGTCCCCCATCCGGCGCTGGACGCCGACCCCACCGCCCCGAGCACGGCCACCATCGATCTCGGACGCGGCTTCGACAAGGTCGTGGCCGCACGCAAGACCGAGGCCGACCAGTTCTACACCTCGGTGTTGCCGGAGCACACCACACCGGAGACGGCGATGGTCGCCCGCCAGGCCTTCGCCGGACTGCTCTGGGCAAAACAGTTCTTCCACTACGACGTCAAGCGCTGGCTGTCCGGCGACCCGGGCCAGCCGCCGCCACCGCCCGGCCGCGGGGCGATCCGCAACGGCGATTGGCGGCACCTGAACAACCACGAGGTCATCCTGATGCCGGACCCCTGGGAATATCCCTGGTTCGCCGCCTGGGATCTGGCATTCCACTGCGTCACGCTCGCCCACATCGACCCGGCGTTCGCCAAGTCGCAACTGGTGCTGCTGCTTCGCGAGTGGTACATGCACCCGAACGGCCAATTGCCCGCCTACGAATGGAACTTCTCCGACGTCAACCCGCCGGTGCACGCCTGGGCGGCCATCCGGGTGTTCGAACTCGACGGCGGGACCGACTTCCATTTCCTGGCAAGGATCTTCCACAAGCTGCTGATCAACTTCACCTGGTGGGTGGACAACAAGGACTACGGGGACAACAACCTCTTCGAGGGCGGATTCATGGGGCTGGACAACATCTCCCCGCTCGACAGGTCCACCCTGCCGCCCTCGCAGGGGTATGTGGAACAGGCCGACTCCACTGCCTGGATGGCCATGTACGCGCTGGACCTGCTGGACATGGCACTGCGGCTGGCGGCGCAGGACATCGCCTACGAGGACGTCGCCACCAAGTTCTTCGAGCATTTCATGACCATCGCCGGCGCCGCCAACAACGCCGGGCTGTGGGACGACCAGGACGCCTACTTCTACGACGTGCTGCACCGCGCCGACGGCGTCGACGTGCCGATCAAGGTCAAGTCGCTTGTCGGTCTGGTGCCGGTGACCGCCGCGCTGGCCTACGACCACCTGATCATCGAGAACCTGCCCGATTTCCATGCCAGGGCGAACTGGTTCATGGCCAACAACCCGGAATTCATGAACTCGTTCCACGTGCACGAGATCGACGGGGTGAAGCACCGGTTGCTGGCCATGGTCCCGCCGGAGCGCGTGGTACGGGTGTTGGAGACCGTGTTCAAGGAGACGGGACTGCTGTCGCCCTACGGCATCAGGGCGATCTCGGCATGGCACCGGGAACATCCGTTCAGCGTCGAGGTGGGCGGCGTCACCGCATCGGTCGACTACGAACCCGCGGAATCGACCACCGCGTTGTTCGGTGGCAATTCGAACTGGCGCGGCCCGATTTGGATGCCGCTCAACGCGTTGCTCATCGAGGCGCTGCGGGATTACGACGCGCTGTCCCCCGGTGACATGACTGTCGAATACCCCTTCGGATCAGGGCACCGGCTCGACCTGTCCGCGGCCGCCGACGACATCTCACGCCGGTTGATCTCGATCTTCCTGCCGGGCCCGGACGGCCGCCGCCCGGTGCACGGCTGGTACGACCTGCTGGCCACGGATCCGCGGTGGAAGGACAACATCCCGTTCCATGAATACTTTCACGGGGACAACGGCATGGGGCTCGGCGCCGAGCACCAGACCGGCTGCACCTCACTCGTCGCCCACCTCATCCAGACCACCCCGCCGCCGACGCTCCCCG
>JBBQJM010000170.1:0-8123 GCA_038325895.1 Mycobacteriales bacterium | reverse complement strand
CGCGGCCTTGAAGAAGGAATATTCCGGCGATCGCCAGGGTTTGGTGGTCGCCCTGCAGTCGTTGCAGCGTGACAACGGGATCAACCCGTGGAGCAGCTGCCTGCCGGTTCTCCTGCAGGCCCCGGTGTTCCTCGGTCTGCTGCACGTATTGAGGTCGTTCAACCGCACCGGGTCTCCGCTGTGGATGAGCGCCCAGGACAACGCCAGCACGCCCAACTACGTGTTCGGCGCCGGCGACGTGATGTCTTTCCTGGACGCCAAGCTGCTGGGCGCGCCGCTGGCGGCGTCGATCAGTTCGGCGCCGGGCCAGCTCGCCGCGTATACCGGTGACGTCACCCGCTGGGACGTGGCGCTGGTGGCCATCCCGCTGATGGTGATCGCCGCGGTGGCAACGCATTTCACGGCGCGCGCCTCGGTGGCCCGGCAACGCGCGCTGCCGGACGGCCCACCACAGCCAGCCATCATGGGCATGTTGGTGCTGTGGGCTTTCCCGCTCGGAGTGTTGGTCGGCGGGAGCTTCCTGCCCGTCGCGATCCTGGTGTACTGGCTGAGCAACAACATCTGGACGATGGCGCAACAGCACCACGTGCACCGAGCACTTGACCGCGAAGAAGCTGCCGAGGGCGCCACGGCGATCAATGAGCCGCCGAGACCGGCGGTCGATCCGCCGGACGATCCTCGCTGACGGGTCGGGGCGTCGGCCGGTCGGCGGGTCGGCGGGTCGGCCGATCAGACCAGGTGCGCGGGGCGCCACCGGTTGCCGCGGTGCCATCCGGCGCGCCCCAGGGAGGCCTCGCCTCCGCGGCAGCCCAGGTCCGCACGATCGCGTGCCGGTGGGGTGGCAGCCACCGGAACAGCGGTGACATCGGCCGCAGACAGCAGCATGTCGGTGACCCGGCGCTTGCCCCGGCGCAACGACCGCGTCTGTTCGCGGGCGATGACCTGACCTTCGCAGTAGAGCACCGCCCAGATCTGTCCGTCGAGGTCGCGCTCGACCTGGCCGACGTAGGCGGTGAACGCCGTCTGCTGCGTCATTGCTGCCATCCCCATTCACTGATCTGGATTGTTACCCCCGAACGATGGTGGGTGCCACCAACGGGCTAACAACTATTGTTGTTGACAACTCAGAGCGATGCCAGGTCTCCTTCGGCTATCCCTCCCCAGAGTCCGTCACTGGGCGTATGGGTGATAACACTTTCGTGAGGAGATGCCCTATCGATGGTGAGCGAAAGCCGCCGGACCGCCGCAGCGGATCGTCATGGACGGCTCATCCGATGAAGGAGCGCAGGCTCGGCTCCCTCATCGGATCCAACAACGGCCGGCGTCAGAACGCGCAAATGGCGTAGCCCACCACGTTCCACGCGGCCGCGGGCGTGACCGGGCCGTCATAGCGGGCGATCACCTGGACCCGGGTGGTGTTCGGCGACACCACCTCGACGACGGCGCCGGGAGTTCCGGCGAACGCCGCTCCACCGGTGAGGTTCATCCCGGCGGGGCAGTCGATGGTGAAGATCTTCCGAGCGGTGGTGTCGGTGGCTGTCTGGACACTGACGACCTGGCTGTCGAAGACGCTGTTCAGCTTGGCGCAGACCGCATAGCTGGTCACACTCCAGTTGCCGCTGAAACCGTCGCGGTCTTCCAGACCGCCCGCCGAGGCGCGTTGCGGGAACAGGGCTTGCGTGTTCAGGGACACCTGGCCCGCCCCGTTGTTGATCCGGCCACCGACGCCGAGGACGTTCTTACCTGGAGCACAGTCCACGCTCTGGCCCTGGAAGCCGAAGGACCCGAAGGCGCTGGTGGCGCTGACGATCTCCAGACCGGGCAGCGGGACGGAGCAGATCGCGTAGGCCTGCACGGCCCAGAACTGCGGCGTGCCGACCTGGTCTTCGACCGCGCTCACCACGAAGGTGTCGACTGTGCTGTGGACGGGTTGCTGCCGGGTGATGACGACGTGCTGTCCGCCGTTCACCCGGCCACCGCCGCCGATGACGCGGGTACCCGCCGGGCACTGCGCCCTGGCCGTCTTCGCGACCGGGTTCGAGTCGAACTTCGTCAGGGCGCTGGTGATCACCGGCCGGGGCACCGTGGACGCCGACGCGCCGCCCGCGCCGACGACCAGCGCCGTCATCGCCATGCCGACAACGAACGCCATCATCAAGGCCGACCGGCCGCGCCCTTTCATTTCTGACGGGCCCCGTCGTGGACCGATCATTCTCGTCTGTTTCACGTTTTCCCCTCGCCGTTGGTGGCCGGCGCGACAGCGCCGGGCTGACTCATCAAGGGAAGCGCTGAACCGGACCCACCACATCGGCAGTTCTGCCCAAGTTGGCGGCAGTGAGAGGGATGGCGCGGGCGGCATGCCGATCAGCGGCGCGGCACATCGTTGTCGGGCAGGCCGGCCGCTCGTGGAGAACACTCGACAAGAAAGGCGCAGGTTCCTGCCGCGTTGATCTGCCGGGAGGGCGAACACCATGACACCCGCCCGAGGCGTGCGGTTGCTCGAGCGCGACCCTGAGCTCAGCGCGCTGGACTCCTACTGGGCCGAGACGCTGATCGGACGTGGCCGGTTCGTGTTTCTCGGTGGGGAGGGCGGCGCCGGAAGACGTCGGTCGGGCTCGAATTCGGCAGGAAGGCGGCCGGGCGCGGCAGATTCCTGATCGGCGCGTGTGATGCCGGGGCGACACCGAGAGCGCTGGGTCCGCTGATCGATGTGGCTGACGTGCTTGGCGTGCAAGCCGAACTCAACAACCCGGATGTGACCCGCGCATCGATGTTCCCCAGCGTTCGAGCTGCGCTGGGCCGAACGCCGACCCTGCTCTTGCTGGAGGACGTCCATTGGGCCGACGAGGCCACGCTGGACCTCATCCGCTACCTCGGACGGCGGATGGACGGCCAGCCGCTGATGGTGGTGGCGACATTCCGGGATGACGAGGTCGCCGGCATGCACCCACTCGCGGGCGTCATGGGCGATCTCGCGACCACCGCGAGTGTCCGTCGTATGCAGCTTCCGCTGCTCACCGAGGCGGCAGTGGCCGAGCTGGCCCGAAATGTCGATGTCGATGTTGCCGCTTTGCATCGCAACACCGCCGGCAACCCGTTTTTCGTCACGGAGGTACTGGCCGCCCGCAGCGAGACCCTTCCGGCAACGGTCCGCGACGCGGTGACCGCGCGGGCCGCCCGGCTGACGACGGCTGCCCGTCGAGCGCTGGACACCGCCGCCGTGGTCGGCGCGACGGCCGAGATCGATGTGGTGCTCGACGTGTCGGGGCAGTCATCCGCTGCTGTTGACGAGTGCGTCGAGGGCGGGGTGCTGCTCGGTCGGGGCCCGTCGGTCGCCTACCGGCACGAGTTGGCCCGCCAGGCGATCCTGGACACCATGCCGCCGGCGAGTCGGGCGGACCTGCACCGCAAGGTGTTGGCCCGACTGTTGGCCGGCGGTGGCACGGACCACCGCCGGCTGGCGCAGCACGCGGTCGCCTGCGGGGACGCGGCGGCGGTGGTCGCGCACGCGCCCCTGGCCGCAGAACTGTCCGCTCGACTGGGTTCTCACCGGGAGGCCGCAGAACACCTGCGGACCGCGCTGCACCATGGCGGCGCCCTGGCCGCGACGGACCGCGCCGACCTGCTGGCGCGGTTGTCCTACGAGTGTTACCTCACCTCCCAGCTCGCGGAGGCGATCGACACACGGCGGGAAGCGGTTGCCCTGCACAAGGCAGCCGGCGATGCGCGCCGGCTGGGTGTCGGTCAGCGCTGGCTGTCCCGGCTGTCGTGGTTTCTCGGTCGTCACGAGGATGCCGAGCGGTATGCCCTCGCCGCGGTTGCCACGCTCGAACTGCTCGGGTCTGGCCGGGAACTCGCGATGGCCTACAGCAATGTGTCCCAGCTGCGGATGCTGAGCGGCGCCACGCGGGAAGGGATCGCCTGGGGTGAACGTGCTCTCAACGAGGCGCACGCGGGCGGTGATCGCGAGGTCGAATCGCATGCGCTGAACAACGTTGGTACTGCGCTTCTGTGCGAGGGCGATCTCGCGGAGGGACAGGCCCTGCTCGACGAATCGTTGGCCATTGCGCTGGCGGACGGTCTGCAGGAACACGCCGCCAGGGCGTGGACGAACGTCGGCAGCACGTTGGCGGTGAAGCGCCTGCTGCCAGAGGCCGAGCGAACGTTGCGAACCGGGTTGTTCTACTGCACGGAGCGCGACCTCGACTCGTGGTCGCTGTACATGCGGGCGTGGCTGGCCGGCATCCTGCTCGAGCGGGGCAACACCGACGCCGCCGTGCGCACGGCGCGGGAGGTCCTGCGCCGCCCGCAGCTCTCGTTGGTCAGCCGGATCGTGGCCATGCTGGTCACCGCCGTCGCCGCTGTGCGGCGCGGCGAGCCAGCCGTGAACAGGGAGCTGGCGGAGTTGACGGCCATGGCCCGGGGCACCGCGGACGCGCAACGAATACTGCCCGTGGCGCTGCTGCAAGCGGAGGCGGCGTGGACCGCCGGCGCGGTCGCCGACATCGTCGCGCTCACCGACGAGGCGTGGGTGGTCTGCGCCCGCGTCGGGGAGCCGTGGCTCCTGGCGGAGCTCGCCTGGTGGCGCTCCCTGGGCGGCGGGGTCGACACGGTCCCGTTCGACCTGCCCGAACCTTTTGCGCTGATGCGGGACGGTCGGGTACAGGACGCCAGCGAAGCCTGGTCCAGGATCGACCGGCCGTTCTGGGCTGCGCTCGCACTCGCCGCCGGCGACCCCGCCCAGACCTCCGATGCGGTGGCGGCGGTGATGCGCATCGACGCACCTGCCACCGCACAGGCCGTCCGGCGCGACCTCGCGCGCCGCGGGCTGCCGGTGCCCCGAGGCCCGCGCGGCACCGCCCAATCGAACCCGGCTGGACTGACCGCGCGGGAACTCGACGTCCTTCGCCTCCTCGTGGAGGGCCTGACCGACGCGGAGATCGCCGCACGACTCACCCTGTCCGAACGCACTGTCGGACACCATGTCTCGGCCATCCTGCGCAAACTGGCGGTGCCGACGCGGTCGCGGGCGGCCGCCGCGGCCGCGCAGGTTCTGGGCGCGCAGTCGCCAACATAGGGTCGCCAATATAGGCAGGACTCCCGATATCGCAGGTTCGGTCGGACGCTTTCCTGAGGGGGTCAGCATTCACCAGCACGAAGGAGTTCACATGCCACTGTTCATGGACGTTCACACCATCGGCGAGAAGCTCGCCCTGAACGACGTCGCCCACGCCCACGCGGCCGACCTGAAATGCCAGGACGCCCATGGGGTTCACTACCTGCGGTACTGGGCCGACGAGGACAACGGCAAGATCTTTTGTCTGGTCGACGCGCCGGACGCCGACACCGCAGCGACCGTCCACCGCGAGGCCCATGGGTTGGTCGCAGACGAGATCTACCAGGTGCAGGAAGGCGCCTGAGCAACTCCGCCGCACTGTCCAGCTACGTGAACGGCGCTTCGCAGACCGGCCCGACCGACACGCTGATCGCCTTGGTCCAGTTGCATCTACCAGTCGATCTGCTCACACTTGCTGCCAGCGGATCAGATCAGGTGGCGGGCGGTGCCGGCCGAGGAGCTTGTGCCGTAACGGGCGGTCATCCGGCGGATCGATCTCGATGCCAACCGCGCGGAAGATCGACCGCTTGACAGCCTCGTACTCGGTGTAGGCACCCTCGTACCGGGTGCGCTGCCGGCCCAGCGCGAGGCGGTCGTAGTCGTCGGGTTCGGGGAGCTGAAGCCACAGGTCGCGACCCGTCTCCCCGGTGGCGATGAGCTGGCAACCGTCGTGGCCGGATTCCTCGGACCGCCGCCGACCGTCGTAGAGCAGCAGGGAAATTGGTCGTCCCAGCCATGCGGCCGGCTCCGTCGCCAACGCCCAGATGTCACGGAGATCGGTCGCCGTCACCCCGCCTTTGTTGAATTCCATCCGGTTCACCAGCCGGCCGTCGCGAACGAAGGTCTTTCCCGGTGGTGCGCCGGGAATCGGTTGCCCGATGGGTCGATGGCTGTTGAGTTCTCCGCCCACGTAATGCATCTCGTCGTACCGGGCCAGCGGTGCGTGCCCGTCATCGCCCGCTGCTGCCGGGACCTCGAAGCCGAGTTCGCCGAGTACCGTCGTTGCCGCCAGAGCACCTTCGCCCGGCCCGCAGCACGCCCCGCTGAACCACAGCTGATCGGCGTTCTCATCGATCAGGACCAGCGGCGGCCCAACGTCTTTCGGGATGCCGTACCGCTGGAGCGCGACCAGCGGGTAGTAGAAGCCGCGCAGCAGCGGAGCGCGATCACGATGGAACAGCCAGGCTTCGGCGGGTGGGCCGATGACCCTGCCGAACGCATGAAACACGTCGATGCTGGCGGCAGGGTCACCAAAGGCTGCGCCAAGCTCGACGTCGATCCAGACACGCGGCGAACGGCCGCTCGTTGCCATGGGGTCGAGTGTGCCAGCCCGGACCATCACCCATCCCGATCTCGTCCCCACACCACACCCACCGATCGCCTCTCCTCATCGGCTGCGACACCGGAATCTCTTGGAGGGCAAACGATGTGACTCAGGCTCAGGATGATCTTGGAGGAGGGGCTGCGCAGAAACGCTGATCAACACTGGCCGACCACCGCTCGCCGAATTGCCCGAATGGCAGGCCAGACGTTGGATCCGGTGGTGTTCATCGACGCACTGATGGTCAAGATCAGGAACGGGGTGGTCGCGAATCGGCCGGCGTACCTGGCCACTGGGATCGATGGTGACGGCGAGACCCCAATGTCGTCGACGGACTTCGCGACGTCGGAGAGCACGACGACGGCTCTGTGGCGTTCGAGGTCGAATCCGAGGTAGGCGGTGTAGCCGCCACTTCCGCCGTTGTGCCAGGTGATGGTTTGGCCGTTGGCCCAATGGGTCGTTTGCCAGAAGATCCCGATCCTGGTGTTGTCGGAGTCGGTGGAAGCGGTGGGTGTCATCGCGTTCAGGCCCGGTGCGGTGCCGTGCAGGACTGCGAGCGCCAGGGCCGACATGTCTTGCGTTGTGCTGATCACGGCACCGGCGGGCGCATACCCGTCCATCGCCCAGGGTTGCACCGGTCGGCCCATGGTGGCCTCGCCACAGGCGACGAGTGCCGTGGTCTGGATAGCGGTGTCGGACATCCCGAGTGGTTCGAACAGACGGGTGCGCATCAGGTCCGGGTAGGCCATTCCGGTCGCTGCCGCGGCGGCCTGCCCGGCCGTTGCCGCGCCGAGGTTGGAATAGGCGTAGCTGCCGGGACCGTCCGGGACCGTGTCCCGGATTTCCTGCAGCACGTCGTCCCGGCTGGAACGCACCGAATCACGGCGCAAACTGACCCTGCTCTCCGACCGGGAGCGGGACGTACTCACCCTCATCGGACGGGGCCTGTCGAACGCAGAAACCGCCCAGAACCTGTTCATGAGCGAAGCAACAATCAAAACCTACGTCTCCCGGATGCTCACCAAGCTCGAACTCGCCAACCGCACCCAAGCCGCCATCCTCGCCCACGAAGCCGGCCTCTACGACTGAGCCCGCAAACCGCGGGATACGTATGGAAACGATCGGATCCGTTACAACGCGAGCCAGATGTAACGCAACTCCTGTACGTACGCTTTCTGCGGTTATGAGACGTTGTCCGCGGACACGACTCACGTGACCGTCTCACTGCCCCAACAATAATCACTCCTTCACACACACCTACAAATTCGCTCGAAAGTGCATTCATCGGTGCCACCAGGGACGGCACCACGGCGGGCGAGTGGGCGGCGACCGGCGGCATCCCCGCGGCGCTGCTGGTGCTCGCCGCGTGGGTGATCGCTGGTGCGATGGCCTCGCGTCGCTTCATGCGGTTGGGAGCCACGAACGTTGTTGCGCAGCGTGACAGGCTAGACACGTGACCGTCTCCCGGTGGTGGAACCAGCGGAGCAGCCCGCAACGCCTCGACGCCTACATTCGGTGGTCGCTATACCTCACCTTCGCCGCGTCGGTACCGCTCGCGTTGCTGCCCGTCATGGGCACGCCCGACGCGAACCCGGCGGCACTGGCCGTGGTGTTCGTGGTCGCGGTGGCCCAGACGGTCGCCTCCGTCGCGCTGCTCCGGGCCGGGCTCAGCACCCTGCTCGGCGG
>JBBQJM010000169.1:0-8150 GCA_038325895.1 Mycobacteriales bacterium | reverse complement strand
GGCGTTCGCGGCGTCGACGACCCGGGTACGGCTGGGTCAGATGTGCACCTGCATGTCGTATCGGAACCCGGCATATTTGGCGAAGGTGGCGGCCACGGTGGATGTCGTGTCCGGCGGCCGGACCGAGATGGGCATCGGCGGCGGCTGGTACGAGCACGAGTGGCGGGCGTACGGGTACGGTTTCCCGCCGGCCGGCGAGCGGTTGCGGGCGCTCGACGAAGGCGTGCAGATCATGCGGCAGGCGTGGACCACCGGGTCGGCGACGTTGCAGGGCAAGACCTATCAGGTCGATGGCGCCATCGTCCGGCCACTTCCGCTGCAGCCCGGTGGCATTCCGCTGTGGATCGCCGGCGGCGGCGAGAAAGTCACCCTGAAGATTGCGGCGAAGTATGCGCAGTACACGAACTTCGACGGCACCCTGGACGGTTTCCGCGCGAAGTCAGCGGTGCTGGCCGAGCATTGTCGTTCCGTAGGAACGGATTTCGACGCGATCACCAGGTCCGCGAACTACAACGTCGCCATCGGCTCGACCGAGCGCGAGGTGCAGGAACGGCTTTCCTGGATTCGCGCGCACCTCACGGCATCGATCGGCGCAGACCTCGCCGAACGGCAATTGTCCGGATTCGGAAATTTGCCGGGGGTGGGCACACCGGAGCAGATCGTCGAAAGACTCTCGGCGCTCGAGGTGGCCGGATTGTCCTACGCCATCACCTATTTCCCGGAGGCGGCCTACGACACGTCAGGGATGGAATTGTTCGAGAAGGAGGTCATTCCCGCGCTGCAGTGACGCCGTAGCCACAGTTCGGCACTGGTCGGCACTGGCCGGCTCAGTTTCGGCACTGGTCGGCACTGGTCGGCACTGGCCGGCTCAGTTCGGCACTGGTCGGCTCAGTTCGGCTCGGCTCGGAGGGCGCCGGGTCGGCTCATCGAGAAAGAAGCGGAATGACGGCGACCACGGCGCCGAGCGTGGCCAGGGTCAGCACCGGTATGGCGACGCCGAGCAGCAGTATCCATGTGTCCGGCTCTAGGTGCCGCGGTCGCCGGGCGGTCGGCAGGAAGGTCGCGGCCAACACGGTGAGCGTCACCGCCACACCGGCCGCCAGAGCGCCGAGGGCCAGCACACCGTGCCGGACCAGGGCCACGAACAGTAGGAAGTAGCCGATCACCACGCCGAGCCCGGTCCGCTGCCAGGCGAGCGCGGTTCGCTCCCCGGCCGCGCCGTAGATCTCGACCGGTTCGGTCGCCCGTTGCTCGCCTGTCATCGCGGCATCTGGGTGATTGTGTACACCGCGACGCCGACCGCCGCGATGACGACCAGCGAGACGAGCCAGCCGAGCGCCCGCGGCGCAGGCAAAGGTTCTCCCCTGCGCAGCGCCCGTTCGACACTGCGCCAGGACACCAGCGCGATCACCGCGATGGCGCCGCCGAACAGGCAGGCGAGCAGCGCGACGACGTCCAGGAAGGCGGGCAGACCGGTGAGCGCGGCCACCGAGGTGAGCGCGATCCCGCCCGCGATCAGGGCAAGGCCGGTGCGCACCCAGGCGAGTGCGGTGCGCTCATTGGCCAGCGAGAACCGCGGATCGGGTTCGCTGCCCACGCCGTACACGCTCCGCGGGCGCCGGCGATCCGTTGCGTAGGCGTCACTGTCGCTGCTGGCCGGGCTGACGTCAGTCCCACCACGGTCGCCCGGGGACCGTTCCCCCTGGCCGTCAGTCACTCCGCCGTCAGTCACCGCGCCGTCAGTAACCGCGCCGTCGCTCACCCCGCCGTCACTCACCGGGCCAGCGTAGAGCGATCCGGAGCGCCAGCGGGATGCCGGCACACGGGACGACAGTCATGCCGTCGGCCTGAACCGTGACACGAAGACTGTCACCACGACTGCCCGAGTTGACCATGTCACGGTCGGGCCGGCGTTCCCACCGACACGACCGGGCACATCACGCCCCGAGCAGCTTGTTCTTCGCTGCGGTGAACTCGTCCTCACTGAGGATTCCCTGCTCCTTCAGTGACGCCAGCTTCTGCAGCTCGTCGACCAGGTTGGAGGAGTCGGCCGCGGCGGGCGCGGGGGCCGGAGCCGGAGCCGGAGCGTACTGCTGCTGCGGCGGCGGGGCCTGCTCCTGCTCCTCGTAGGCCTGCGCATCGGACTGCTGCTGCCATTTGTTCGCCTGCCGGCGTGAGACGCGGTTGGAGACGGCGGTGGCGGTGCCCGCGACCACCGCGGTGCGGGCCATCATCCCGAACAATCCCATAACCCAGCCTCAGCTCTCGACCGACGCGAGGGCCGCCAGCACGGCCTCCCTGGGGATCCTGGCCTGGTCGAGCACCACGGCGCCGGAGTTCTCCAGCGCGGTGAGGAAGGGCGCCGCCCAGGTGTTCTCCCACGCGATGAGCGCGATCGAGGAATTGGGCTCCAGATCGTCACCGAGGGCCTCGACGTCCTCGGCGTCCAGCAGACCGCCGGGAACGTCACCGTCCACGCTGGCGAACAGCGGTCCGTACTGCTGGGTGATCCCGGCCAGCTCCACCGATCCGACCTCGCCGTCCGCGGTCTTGTACGCGAGAAGCAGGTCAAGCACGCGGATCGTGCCGGAGGCGATCAGTTTCTCGAGCGCGGGCAGGATTTCGCCATTGAACTCGTTGCCGGGAAAGGCAACCTCCAGCACGTCAACCGGTCCGATTTCCATCGGTACTCCTCTTGTTCTTGGGTCCAGCACGGGGTCGCGGTGCGCCGACGGCGTCGCCGACGGGGCCGGTTCGATTCCAGTCGGCTCCGTCAGGTGGTGCATCGACCTAACGGGATGAAGATAGCGAACCGCGCCTGCGGATGGCATTGCTGCACTGCATTTCCACCGGCCGCGCAGTCCGGGAGCCGCGCACTCCGGTTGCACACCCCGGAAGTATCGACCCTGAGTGCGCAGTCACGACGATGGGTGATCGACCGGCGCCCGCGGGTGCAACGACCTCCCGATCCCCGTTCGGCGGACCCCTGGTCCGGGCGTCGTGCGCCGCCGTTCATCCTCACCGGGCGATGGGCGGCGCTCTACGGTGTGCTGAGGTCAGGACTACCTGAGTGAATCGCCGGACGCGCGGTTCCCGTCCTTTCGTCCCAACACCCGACCGGCCGGTCGCCGGAACAGCTGGCACCGCTGGCACCGCTGGCATCAGTACTCACAGGAGGAGATTGCATGTCCGAACTCATCGTCATCGGCTACGACGATCACGCGAAGGCGACCGAGGCCTACAACGAGGTGATCACCCTGCAATCCGATTTCGTCGTCGAATTGCGTGGTCTCGCGATCGTCACGGTGGACGCCGACGGCAAGAGTCATGTGGAGACCCCGCAGAAGATCGTCGGCGTCAGCGCTGCGTCCGGTGCGCTCTGGGGCATGTTGATCGGCCTGCTGTTCTTCGTACCGTTCGCCGGGCTGGCGCTCGGCGGCCTGATGGGCGCGATGTTCGGCAAGCTCGGTAAGTCCGGGATCAACGACGAATTCCGCTCCCAGGTGCAGTCCCTGTTGGAGCCGGGCAACGCGGCCGTGGTGATCATGGCCTCGAAGGTCACCGACGACAAGTTCACCGACGCGATCAAGCCCTTCGGCGGCAAGGTGCTGAAGACCTCGCTGTCCGAGGCGGACGAGAAGGAACTGGCCGAGGAACTGGGCAGCACCACCCCGGCCCCCACCAGCTGATCAGACCCCCGGTTCACGGCAGGCCGGTCGGTGGGTGTCGGTCTCACCGGCCGCCCGCCGACCGGCCCGTTTGCGCTCCCCCGCTTCGCCCGCGTCCCCCTTTGTGAGCGCGGATCATCATCGACAGCGCGCCTGAAGTAGGCGACTCCAGTACCACCCGTCCCATAACCGCGACCTTCATCCGCGCCTGGCAAGTTGATCCGCGCCGAAAAAGGGGGGCTGTGGCAGCATTCAGGGCGCAACCGGCGCCGCACGCGACAGCACGCCATGGCGGAGCCGTCACCACGCTGACACGGCCGGGCGGTTCGACGACCGGCCCTTCGGGAAGGACTGCCGATGACGGCCCCCCACCCGCTGGTCACGCCTGGTCCGCCGATCGTCGCCGGCCATGCCAGGACGGTCAGGTCGACGCGAGCGAGCCGCAGCGATCGGGCCGCCGTCGGCAAGGCCGCGCGCACCGCGCTCCCCCGGTCCGCGCACGCGGAGATCGGCCGCGGCGCCCGCCCCGACCCGATCGAACTGCTGGAACGGCAGGCCGCGACCCGGGTGCCGCAGCTGGTGCCGATCCGCTACGGCCGGATGCTCGCCTCGCCATTCACGTTCTACCGTGGCGCGGCATCCATCATGGCCGCCGATCTCGGATCCACCCCGCATTCGGGGCTGATGGTGCAGCTGTGCGGCGATGCACACCTGAGCAATTTCGGCTTCTACGCCACCCCGGAACGTCAGCAGGCCTTCGACATCAACGATTTCGACGAGACCTACCCTGGGCCCTTCGAATGGGACGTCAAGCGGCTGGCGGCCAGCGTCGCGGTGGCCGGCACGGTCAGCGAATTCACCGCGGCGGAGGTCCGGCGCTCGGTGCTGGCCACCGTGGCCGGTTACCGGCTGGAGATGCGTCGGCTGGCCCCGCTGGGCAACCTCGCCGTCTGGTACTCCCACCAGGACATCCCCGCGATGCTCAAAGTCATCCGGAAGCACATCGGCTCCGGCGCGGAAGCCCAGATCAACGCGGGGCTGAAAAAGGCGCGGTACCGGGACAGCATCGACGCGCTGCGCAAATTGACGGTCACCGTCGACGGGCAGGTGCAGATCAAGAACGACCCGCCGCTGATCATGCCCGCCGAAGAGCTGCTGCTGGCTTGGGGTGAGCCGATCGGCGACTGGTACGACACACTGTCGACGCTGATCACCGACTACCGCGGCACGCTGCAGGGCGACCGCCGGCAGCTGCTCGACCAGTTCGCCTTCGTCCAGCTCGGCTTCAAGGTCGTCGGTGTCGGGAGTGTGGGCACCAGGGCGTGGATCATCCTGATGGACGGCGCTGACGCCGCGGATCCGCTGTTCCTCCAGGCGAAAGAGGCGCAGCGGTCGGTGCTGGCGGACTATGTGCAACCCGCCACCACGTTCACCAATCAGGGCGAGCGGGTGGTGCACGGCCAGCGGTTGACCCAGATGACCAGCGACATCTTTCTCGGCTGGCAAAGGGTCAACGGCATCGACGGGATCGACCGCGACTTCTACATCCGGCAACTCCGGGACGGCAAGGGCTCCGTCGTGGTGGAGGACCTCTCCGCGCCGGGGATGGAGATCTACGGGCAGACCTGCGGGCAGACGCTGGCCCGGGCGCACGCCCGGTCCGGTGATCGCATCGCCATTGCCGCTTACCTGGGCCCGTCCGCGGTGTTCGACAACGCCGTCGCCGACTACACCGTCGAGTACACCGGACAGAACGAACGGGACCACCTGGCGCTGCGCACGGCGGCCGATGAGGGCAGAGTGCTTGCCAGGGAAGGGATTTGACCGCCGCCCCAGTCATCGGCCGGAACTCAGCCAGGATGCCCCGGCCGCCCGCGCTGGCGGTGAGCGCGCTCCGGCTGCGCGACCGGGTGCCGGTGGATGGCCCGTCGGTGCTCGACAGCGGGCGCCCGCCGCCGTCCCAGCCTCGCGCGATGATCTCTGCTGCCATCGAGACCGCCGTCTCCTCCGGTGTTCTCGCCCCGAGGTCGAGGCCGATCGGGGACGACAGCCGACGGAGTTCGGCCGGCGTCAGACCCGCTTCGGCGAGCCGGGCCAGACGGTCGGCGTGGGTGGCCCGCGACCCCATCGCGCCCACGGCCGCGGCGAAATCGATCGCGCCGAACACCAGCATTCTCGACGCCGGCGCGAAGCACGAGACGAACACGGACAGGCCCTCGCCCCCGTCGCTGTCCGTGGACCGTACGTCAGGGTGGCGGTCCGGCCGTTGGCCAACAGACCGCTCGCGTCGTCGCGCAGAGCGTCGTCCAGTCGGGCGCTGCCCAGCGAACCGGCCGAGTCGGTGGTCCAGATCAACAGGTGACGGCCGAGTTGATCTGCACGGCCGTCGATGACGGTGGCCAAGGCGACCGGCTCCCCGGTCACCACGGACGCCGCCATGGTGCCGAACTCGGGGAATGTCTCCCGGGAGATAGCCTCGATGAATACATCGATGATGCCGCCGCAGGTGAGCCCGACGGTGAACGCGTCGTCGTCGGAGACTCCGTACCGCTGCAGGACGGGCGGCCCCCGGCGCGGGCCGCCTCGGCGAGTTGGAAGACCGCGCCCTCCACACAGCCCCCGGAAACCGAGCCGACCACGCTGCAGTCCGGTCCGACCAGCATCGCGGCGCCCGGTGGACGTGGTGCCGCCCTGAAGGTGCCCGCCGGCACCCCGGTTTGGTCTCCGCCGCGATGACGGGTCCGACGCCGACTGTCTCCCCGGCCTCCCACCACCGGACCAGCTCTTGCAGAACCTCGCGCACGGCGGACCGCCTTTCCGGCCGGGCTGGCGAGCCCCGGACGGCACCGTCGGGTCTCGACCGGCAACTTTGTGCACCACGATGCATCGATCGCCCGGATGCCGACCACCGTCGGCCGATCCGTTCACTCGCACCACGTCAGCGCGGCTACCCTGGTTCGAATGAACCCTGTCGCGCTGGGCATCCCGACAGTGGGGATCTCCCCCGCCGTCACGCAGGCGAGACCCGGCCTGCCCACTCAGCGCGGCGCGGCACCCGCGCCGACCGGCGGTGGACTCGTGGACAGTCACGGCCGACGGGCCAGGGACCTGCGGATCTCGCTGACCGACCGGTGCAACCTCAGGTGCACGTATTGCATGCCCGCCGAGGGCCTGGACTGGATGCCCGGTGACGAGCTGCTCAGCGATGACGAACTGGTCGCGCTGATCGACGTGGCGGTCCGCCGGCTCGGCATCGAGGAGATCAGGTTCACCGGCGGGGAACCGTTGCTGCGCAAAGGCATCGTCGATCTCATCCGCAGGGTCGGGGAGCTCTCGCCGCGCCCCGAGATATCGTTGACCACCAACGGAATCGGTTTCGCCCCGCGGGCCGCGGACTTCGTGGCCGCCGGCCTCGACCGGATCAACATCTCACTGGATTCGCTCGACCCGGACACCTTCCTCCGGCTGACCCGCCGCCCCAGGCTCGCCGACGTGCTGAAGTCGCTGTCCGCAGCCGTGGACGCGGGCCTGGCGCCGGTGAAGATCAACGCGGTGCTGATGCGCGGCGTGAACGAACACGAAGCTCCCGACCTGTTGCGGTTCAGCCTCGACCACGGGTACCAGCTGCGTTTCATCGAGCAGATGCCGCTGGACGCCGGGCATTCGTGGACCCGGGAGCGGATGGTCACCGCCGCTGATATCGAGCGGGTCGTGGGCGAACAGTTCACCCTCACCCCGAACGCCGGCGCCCGGTTGGGCGCGCCGGCCGAGCTGTACGACGTCGACGGCGGTCCGGGCACCGTCGGGATCATCGCGTCGGTCACCCGGCCGTTCTGCGGGGACTGCGACCGGACCCGGCTGACCGCCGACGGGCAGGTACGGACCTGCCTGTTCTCCCGCAACGAGACCGATCTGCGGGCACTGGTTCGCGGCGGCGCGGGTGATGAGCAGATCGCGGACGCCTGGCGAGCGGCCACCTGGGGGAAGTTGCCAGGGCACGCCATCAACGATCCGAGCTTCCTGCAGCCCGACAGGCCGATGAGCGCCATCGGTGGCTGAGCCCGGGCCTAGAACCGCGATCATCGTCACCGTCAGGTATTTCGCCGCGGCCAGGGCCGCGGCGGGCGTTGCGGAGGAAGCCCTGACGGTGCACACCCCCGCTCCCGGCCAGGCGGTTGACGGGCCGGGACCACGGGAGGCATCGGTCGGGGCAGTGCTCGAGGACGCGATCGGCCGGCATGGCAGCCGGCTGGCGACTGTGCTGCGGCGGTGCAGCTTCCTGCTGGACGAGGTCGCCGTGCACGGCACCGACACCCCGGTGCGGGCCGGCCAGGTCCTGGATGTGCTGCCGCCGTTTGCCGGCGGCTGAGGCCCGACCTGGGACCGCCGGCGCCGGACCACCACCTGCCGCGGCCGGCCGACAATCGCGGCCGTCCTCGATCTGACATGCGCGTTCGGGGTGCTCGTCCTGCGCCTTTGATC
>JBBQJM010000168.1:0-8152 GCA_038325895.1 Mycobacteriales bacterium | reverse complement strand
ACTGCTGCCCGTGTAACGAGTACCGAACTCGACCAATTGGTTTTGCCACAACCACATTTCGGCCAAGCCGGGTATGCTGGCGTTGTGTGCCGCCGCACCCTTTGCAGTGGTCGTTGCCGCTGTTCGCGCGCCGCCGGCATGACTGCTGGTCGTCATCTCCGCTGTCGCCCCTTTCACCTGAGCTGATGGGAAGGCCAGGTCACAAAGGGCCGGCCACGGTTGGCGACTCGGGGCCACGCACTGAACGGGTGATCGTCATGCCGCAGCCTCCGCGCCACTAGCGCGGCACATTGGGACAAGCCGCTGTCGGATGTGGCAGGGACCCCCGGTCGGCCGCGAATGGAGCCGTCCAGATAACCCCACCGCCGCCCGGCCGGAGCGGGATAGGGCCGAAAGTCCTGCAATTGGTAGCGATTCCAACAGCCAAGCCAACGCCGGCCCGCTCATTGGCGGATCTGCATGATCCGGTGCAGATCACCTGAACGATCCGTTCGAGATCTCCGCCGGATCCGGTCGGACCCTGTACGTCACCGAAGTCAGCATCGGTCAGGTCACCGCGGTCGACCCGGTTCGGCAGACCACGAAGCCGGTGATCACCGATGTGGGCGGCGCCACCGGTGCGGTGAAGGTCGGGTCGCAGTTTGCCGTGCGCACCGGTGGGCCGAGCGAAATTATGGCTGCCGCCCCCGCATTGACCGCGAAGGCGTCCGACGCCGCCGGCGTCCCAGTCGGGTCGGTGCTCCTTGCTCGGGCCGGAAAGAAGCCCGTGCAGCTGGCCGATCTGCTGGCGAATGAGTTGAAGAACAACCCGGACGGGCAGACCCAGTTCGACGCTGACGGCAACCCTATGGACGCCTGGTCCAACCCTTTCTACTTGATCAACGACCGGAGCGGCAAGGGTCTGGTGCTGGTCGCGGACGGCGGCGGCAACGCGGTCCTGCGGGTGGACCGGAAGGGCAAGGTCTCCAACTTCTTCATCCCGCCGGTGATCAAGACCGGCGCATGCGCCGGCGTGCCCAACAACGCCCCCGTGCCGGGCACCGGATGCGACCCCGTTCCCACCGGCCTTGCCTACGGCCCGCGGAACACCCTGTACGTCTCCACGCTCAGTAGTGAGATTTCGGGCGAGGGCCGCGTCTACGTGCTGGACGCCCACTCCGGCAAGGTGAAGAAGGTGATCTCCGGACTGGACGCGCCCACCGGTGTCGCGGTCGACTGGTGCGGCAACGTCTACGTCTCCGATCTCCTGGAGAACGCGCCGCTCGAAGGTCCGCCGCCGCCCGGATTCGACCCGAGCACGGTCGGCCGGAACGTCAAGATCGCGCCGAACGGCACCAGGACCTATGCGCAGGTGACGATGTCGGTCGGCCTGTTGATCGACAACGGCGCGCTGTACCCCTCAGCGTGGTCGGTCGCGGGGATATTCTTCGAGACTCCGAACGCCGGTCAGATTGTCAAAGTCATCGACTCGGCGTTCACCCCCGCCGAGCACTGATCGCAGGGCACCACGGCAAGGCATGCCGCCCGCCGGATCATCCCGCGGGCGGCATCCCCTTTGCGATGCTGTGTCGCAGCTGACCTACGACCAGGGTGTGCGTGGCCGCTCCACCGGCTTCCCGTCGAGAAACACGTCCAGCCGCTCCTGATAGAACGAGATCAACCCCTTGACGCCGGTCGCGTCCAGCAGCGGATCCTCGTAGCTCCAGGCGATGTCGGGCAATTCCTGGCCGGCCGCGGCCGCGGTGTAGTGCGTCGCCCTGCCCTTGTAGGCGCAGACGGTGACCAGCGCGCTCGGTTCCAGGTCGACCTTCACGTCGTGCCTGGGCAGGTAATACCGCGCCATCGGGAAAGCGGCCTCGAACAGCATGTGCGGCCGGTCCGACTCGGCGAGCACCACCCCGTGGTGTTCGAGCCGGACGAGCCGGGAGCTGGCGCGCACGTCGATCCGATGGAACGGCTCCTGCGGGTGACCCATGATCGGCTGGTCTTCCTCCCACCAGTCGAACGCGTCGAAATCCAGCAGCAGGTAGCCGGCCAGGTCCGGATCGTCGGGACGGAAGGCCGCGTTGGCGGCCACCGCCGAGCCGGTGACGACGTCCAGCGCCTCACCGCAGGTGGTGTGCACGCCGAACCCGGTACGCGGATCGAGGACCGGCGGGCCGTCGCCCAGGCTGACTGGTGCCATCGCGGTCGCGCCCGGCGATGCCGTAGGCGTCAGCGACGCTGACACGTCCCGCTGCGGCACTGCGTAGGTCGGTACCACCCGTTTCGGCTCCCAGACGAGCATCGCGTGCCCGGTCTCGGCGACCAGTTCGCTCCCGAGCCGGACCGTGAGCGCTTGAGCGTCGGTTGGAATCGCAACTCGGGCAGCACCCGCATGACGTGGTGGAGCATCTGAACGGCCATGCCCTCATCGTGCCGCGAGAATCGCATAGCGCAACCGGATGTCCGGCCCGATGCGGGTGACGTCGCGGAGCTGGGCGTGATGCCCCCCGGACAGCGTCGTCACCGAGCCGCCGTCCACGGCGGACCGCCCGGCACCGAGCAGCGTGGGCGCGAGGTAGACCAGGGCCTCATCGACCAGACCGGCGTCGAAGAACGCCGCCGCAAGGCGGGGGCCGCCTTCCAACAACACATGCCGGCGACCCTGCCGGTAGAGCCGGCGCAGCACAGCGGTCAGGTCCACCTGGCCCTCGCGGTCCACCCCGGCGTCCGCCGCCGTTGCCACCCAGGTAGTGGCCGCGTCATCGAGAACCTTTGCGGTGGAGGGTGTCCGGCCGTGCGAGTCGATCACCACGCGGAGCGGCTGCGGACCGCTGGGGATACCGCTCGCGTCCCGGACGGTGAGCTGCGGATCGTCGGCCAGGATCGTGCCGACGCCGACCATCATGGTGTCCACACAGGCCCGCAGCCGGTGCACGTCGGCACGCGACTGCGCCGAGGTGATCCACCGGCTGGTGCCGTCGGGTGCTGCGACCCGGCCGTCGATCGTCATCCCGGCCTTCCAGGTGACGAACGGCCGCTCGTGACGGGTCGCGGTGAGCCAGACCCGGTTGACGTCCTCGGCGGCGTCCACCGCATCGAGCGCGGCGTCGCTGTGCGTGTTCAGCTCAGTGAGATCGATGGCGTCGACCCCGGCCGCCCGCAGCCGGTCGATCCCACCGGCGGCGGGCGGCCAGGGATCGCGCACCGCGACGACCACCCGCCGAATGCCCGCGGTGATCAGCGCTTCGCTGCAGGGCGCCGTGCGGCCGACGTGATTGCAGGGCTCGAGAGTGAGCACCGCGGTTGCGCCGTTGGCCCGCGAGCCGGCAGCCGCCAGTGCGACCACCTCGGCATGCGGCCCGCCCGCCCGTTCGTGAAACCCCTCGCCCACGACCTCGCCGGTGGACGAAAGGAGCAGGCAGCCGACCACCGGATTCGGCAGCGCGGTCGCCGCGCCGGACTTGGCGACGTCCACCGCGCGGTGAACCGCCGCGAGTTCCGCTGCGGTCACCGGTGCCTCGCTCACCCGAACAGTCTGCCGGTAGGGGCGGCACCGCGGGCGCGCGACCGGTACGGCCGCCGTCGACCCACCGTGCTCAGTTGATCTCGAATGACCGCTTGGCCATCCCGTACCAGAAGCCGTCGACCGCGCTGTGCGCGTCGCTGAAGGTGTCGGCAGTGGCTCCGAGCGAGACAAACAGCGGCGCGAAGTGCTCGGTGCGGGGGTGCGCGATCCTGGCCGCGGGCGCCCGGTGCTCGAAGTCCAGGATCGCGTCGACGTCACCGGATTCCACTGCCTGCTTGGCCCAGGCGTCGAATTCATGGCCCCACTCCGGCGCGCTCCCGGTGGTGTCGCCGAACCGCGCCAGCGACAGGTTGTGGGTGGTGAACCCGGACCCGATGATCAGCACGCCGTCGTCCCGCAGCGGGGCCAGCTTCCGGCCGAGCTCGAACAGCACCTGGGGGTCCAGGCTCGGCATCGACACCTGCAGCACCGGGATGTCGGCGTCCGGGAACATCTCCACGAGCGGCACGTAAGCGCCGTGGTCCAGTCCGCGCTTGGGGTCCTGGTGGACCTCCTGGCCTGGCCGGGACAGCAGCTCGTGCACGTCGCGGGCCAGTTCCGGAGCGCGGGGCGCTTCATAGGTGACCTGGTAGAAGCGCTCCGGGAAGCCCCAGAAGTCGTAGGTCAGCGGCACCGGTTCGGTCGCCCCGACGGTCAGCGGCGCCGACTCCCAGTGCGCGGACACCACCAGGATCGACGTCGGCCGCGGCAGGTCGGCGCTCCACGCCGCGAGCTGGCCGGTCCAGACCGTGTCGTCGGCCAGCGGCGGTGCGCCGTGGGAAAGGTAGAGCACCGGCATCTTGGTGCCGGTGCCGGTTGAAGGATTGGCGGAGCTGGAAGCAGTGCTGGACCCAGTGATCATGTCGAACTCGTTTCGCTCGGCGATGGCGCGGCCCGTCGACGAGCGGCCGCACTTTCTCGACACAGATTACCGCAAATTAGTTGAGCGTTCAAGTAGTTACCGAGCCGGAGAATGTCCCTCGCCGGGCTGGGCAGGGCTGCGATACTCACCAGTGTGCGAGACGACCCATGGCTGTCCGACGAGCAACAGTCGGCCTGGCGGGCATTCCTGCGAGTGTCCGGCCAGCTCAACGAGTGCGTCGAGCGGGACATGCAGCAGGTCGGCGGGATGCCGCACGCCTACTACCTGATCCTGGCCATGTTGTCCGAGTCGCCCGACCGTTCGCTGCGGATGAACCAGCTGGCGGAGGTGGTTCGCGCGTCCCAGTCACGGGTGTCGCATGCGGTCGCCAGGCTCGAGGAGGCCGGTTGGGTCCGGCGAGTGCCGGCCCCCGGCGATCGCCGCGGACAGATCGCGATCCTGACCGATGCCGGATTCGACAGGCTGGTCGAGGTCGCACCCGGACACGCGGACACGGTGCGCTCGATCATGTTCGACCCGCTCAGCCCCGAGCAGCTCACCCAGTTCGCGTACATCTGCCAGACGATCCTGGCGAGCATGGAGACCAGGGCCAGGAAGGCTTTCGACCTGCCGGTCGACTCTCCGGCCGGTCACGTCGCCGACTGAGCAGCCCCGACCACTGCTTCCGGCGTGCGCTGACTGCGGCAGAATTCGGACTATTCAGGCGCTGGGTGACACGCTAGTCTGTCCTCCACCTAGGTGCGGATCGGTCTCCTGGCAGGGGGCGCGCGTGAACTGTTCGTTCCGGCACAGGCGCGGCCGCCGCCGCCCATGGCAGGCGCTGCTGGCCGCCGCACTCACGCTGATGATGACGGCCTGCACCGCAACGACGGGCCCGAGTCCCTCCACCGAGCCCGCCGGCGTGCCGACCACGAGTCCGGCAGCTGACGCCGTCCGGCCGACCGGCCAGATCTCCGCCGGATCGACCAGCGGATCGGCTGTCATGGCCACGGAAGTCAGCCGTCAGGTCGACCTGATGCTGAGCCCTGGCGGCCGGTACGACGAGCTGCTGCGGGCGCTACTGGTCAGCGTCGACGGAGATCTGATCGTCGAGCACTACAGCTCCTTCTCGGGTCCGGACGTGACGGCCAACGTCTACTCGGTGACGAAGAGCGTGATGTCGATGCTGATCGGGATCGCCATCGGCGAGGGGCTGATCGGCAGCGTCGAGCAGACCGTTGGCGAGCTGCTGCCCTCGCACGCTGCCGCAATCACCCTCGACACGGCAGCCGTCACCCTGCGGCAGTTGCTGACCATGACCGGCGGATTGCCCGGTACTCCCGTGGGCAGCTTCTTCGACCCGTTCGAATCCTCGGCCAATTGGGTCGACTCCATCCTGTCCACCCCGTTGGAGCAACCCAGCGGCCAGCAGTTCATTGATTCCAACGCGTCGTCCCACCTGCTGTCGGCGATTCTGACCGAGGCAACCGGGCGACCGGCGCTCGACTACGCCAGGGAGAAGCTGTTCGAGCCGCTGGGCATCCGATCCCAGCCGGCGGTCACGCCGGTCCCCAAGCCGGACCGTGCGGACGTCGCGGCGTACGACGCGGCGCCCGGGTTTGCCTGGTCCGTCGACCCGCAGGGTTATCAGCTCGGCTACAGCAATATCAAGATCACCGCGGCGGACATGATCACGCTCGGTCGGCTGTACCTGGATGGCGGCCGACGGCAGGGTGCACAACTCGTGCCGCCCGCCTGGGTCGAGGAGTCCACCCGATCTCAGGTGCAGCCGGAAGGAGCACCCAACCTTCGGTACGGCTACCAGTGGTGGCGCTGGAACGTCACGGGTCGCCCCGGCGCCGCCCACCCGGCCTTCGCCGCCATGGGCTACGCCGGTCAATTGATCGAGGTGGTTCCCGATCTGAAGCTGGTCGTCGCGGTGTCCGGCCTGGACGGACCGGGTGCGTTCGATCCCGTAGACCTTGCCGAGCTGGTCTCGGAGCACATCGTCCCCGCGGTCACCGGCTGAGCACGGGACTCCAGACGCCGACGGCCCCGCACCCAGGAGCGAGGGTGAAGGGCCGTTCGGTGGAGCCGCTGTGGGGAATCGAACCCCAGACCTTCTCATTACGAGTGAGACGCTCTGCCGACTGAGCTACAGCGGCGGCGTGCAAGAGTCTAACCGCTTCGCGCGTGAGGCCCGCCCGCGACGGCGTCACGGGGTATGCGCAGCGGTCGCCCTCACATCTGCAGCCAGGTCTCCCACGGGACGGCCCAGTCGTAGATGTCGCCGTCGGCGGCCGACAACGCAACGCTGGTGCCGGTGACCTCGACGGGATCGCCGATGATGGCCGACTCGTAGTAGGCCTGGGCGCTGTCCGCGGACAGGTTGACGCAGCCGTGGCTGACGTTGTCCACGCCCTGGACATCGACCGTGCCCTGGTTCTGATGGATGAACTCGCCGTTGTCGCTGATCCGCACGGCCCAGTGCTCGGTTACGTTGGTGTAGCCGTACGCCGGGTTGCTCATCTTCACGGTCTCCTGCATGTCGGAGACGACGTGGATGCCGGAACGGGTGACCCGGTTTGGGTCGCCGATCTCATCCCCGCTGCCGTAGGACGCGTCGTAGCTGGCCACCGTGACGCCGTCCCGCTGGACCACGATGTTGTGGGCGTTCGCGTCCGCGATCACCACCTGGTTGCGCCCGATGGTGAAGTCGCTGGTGACGTTGTCGCCGCCGAAATACCCGTCACCGAAATCCAGGCCGTAGACGTTCGATTCGACGTGCACCACGGTCCCGGAGGGCCAGTACTCCTTCGGCCGCCAATCCAAGGACTGCCACTTGTCGCCGTCGTGCTGGATCCAGGCCCAGGCACCCTCGACATGCGGGGTGGTGGTGATCATCACGTGCTTCTCGATGAGGTTCTTGTCGGCCGGCTCGTATCCAAGGTGCACGATCACCGGCGCGGCAACGCCGACAACCGCGCCGTCGCCCGGCGAGATGGACGTAGTGATCTCGTCGACCGGGGTGACCGTCGTATAACTACCCTGGATGGGCACAGCCAGACCGTCCGAGCCGAGGGCCGTTCCGCTGACCGAGTAGGTCTTGTCGTAGCCGAGCGGCTCGCCGAGGGTCCATGACGTCTTGTCGGGCGAGATGGTGCCGGCGACTTGGGCGCCCTCGGGGTTGGTGACCGACAGCGCGGTGATGATCCCGTGCGCCACGGTGATCGTCACCGGCTCGACCGGCGTGACGGTGTCGTCACCGAGTTGCGGGGATGCGGTGACCCGCGCGACCGGGACGGGTGCTGCCGAACTGCTCGCCGAAGAGGAAGAGGAGGCGGCATCCGGGGAAATGCTCGTGCCGGCCACGGAGATCGGAAGGGCCGACTGGGACGACGAGTCGACCGACGTGCAGGATGCCGCCAGGACCGACATCAGCGCGATCATTGCGATCGTGGCACCGGCTCTTGCCGGTCGTTTCGTATGCAGCAACATTCGGTGTGCCCTCCTGGATGTCGGCCAACGCAACTGTCCCCCACGACCGAGTCGTCGCGACGATGATTGGACGCGCGTCCCGGTCGGGCGTTGGCTTCCCTTCGAATGATTCCCTATGAAATCTGGGATTGATTCCTCTTCCGGGCGTTTCATCCGTTTGTTGCCATGGAGTTCATCACTGCCCCGGGCTGTCCCCGGACGCCGAACGGCCCGGCCAGGGCTGTGCTGGTGACCCGGCCGGG
>JBBQJM010000167.1:0-8196 GCA_038325895.1 Mycobacteriales bacterium | reverse complement strand
AGCGAAAGGCCGAGCAGGTGTGGACGTCCAACGTGAAGAACGTCGATGAACCGGGCGAGAATGTCGACGTAATCGTCGAGTACGTACGTTAGCGGCAAGTCGTCGGATCCACCGCAGCCTGGGGCATCCCACGCGACAACCGTGAAGTCTGCGCCGAACGAGTTCATTTGCCGGCGCCAGTCCCGACTGTCCGAAAGTGCTCCGTGGAGCAAGACCGCTCCTGGGCACACGAAACTCCCGCTAGGGCCGCCGCGCCCGACGGTGAGGGCGAGGCCGCAGGACGGCTCGAGTGCCGGTCGCATCGTGACCAGCTCCCGGAGGCCACAAGAAAAGGTGGACCTGGAGGTCGGGTCACCCGCTGACGGCGTCGTCAGGCTGACCATGGCGGAGGGAACCACTGCCGGGCAGGGGTCGATGATCGCAACCGTGTCTTGAGATACCCGAGAGCGGGGCGCGCGGGCGACCGGCACTGGGTAGCCCACCTCCAGTGATCCTCAAGCGGGCCCGGGCATTCTCGAGACGAGAGCACCGGCCAGCCGGATCAGTGGGATTCGCCCTCTTGCGTCGATGCCCGTTTAGCGAGCATTGTCCGTGCAAAAGGGAGACATTCGGATGACCATCGGTGGGCAGGTGAAGGTGGGCTCCTTGCTCGCCGGATATCGGGTGGTAGGGCTGGCCGGGAGCGGCGGTACCGGCGAGGTTTACCGGGCCCACGACGAGCGACTGAACCGCGACGTTGCATTGAAAGTGCTGTCCGCGACTTATGCCGTCGATGCGTCCTTCCGGGATCGGCTGGTCCGGGAGTCGCAGCTCGCGGCCAGTCTGGACCACCCCAACGTGGTCCCGGTGTACGACGCCGGTGAGGCCGACGGTCACGTCTTCATCGCGATGCGCTTCGTGGACGGCACAGATCTTGGCGCGGAATTACGGAAAGGGCCGCTGATTGTCGAGCGGGCGGTCGACGTCGTCGCGCAGATCGCGGCTGCTCTCGATGCGGCCCACGAACAGGGCCTGGTGCACCGGGACGTCAAGCCCTCGAACGTCCTTGTCGACCATCGCGGCCATTGCTACCTGACTGATTTCGGGCTCAGCCGGTCTGCTACCGAGCCGGACCGGGTCGACGGCTCACTGGCCGGGACCGTCGACTACGTCTCGCCCGAGCAGGTGCGTGGTGACGCGCTGGACGGTCGCGCCGACCTCTATTCGCTGGCCTGCATGACCTTCGAAATGCTCACCGGTGACGTCCCGTTCCGACGCGGTACCGAGGTCGCCACGCTGTTCGCGCATCTGGAGGAGGGGCCGCCCGCGGCACAGCCACTGCGACCCGAGTTGCCTGCAGCAATCGACAAGGTGCTCGGCCAGGGTCTTGCCAAGGACCCGGAGGATCGGCAGGCCAGCTGCGGCCAGTTGGTCGACGAACTGCGGGATGCGCTCGGGCTCGCTGCCCCTGCCGTCACCCGCCGATGGCGAATGGGGCTCGGACTGCTGGTCGCTGCGTTGCTGGTCGTTGCCGTGGTGCTGTTCCTCGTGCGGCCCTGGCGCGTCGATTCGACGGCTGCCTCCGGTTCGCTCGTCCTGATCGATCCGGGCACCGGCACGGTGGCTGCTCGTGAATCGGTTCCCGGATACCCGTCATCGGTGACAAGCGCACCGGGTGGCGTCTGGATGGGCGACTTCCGGGCGGGTGTTCTCTGGCGATACGAGCCGGAAACCGGTGCGTTGCAGAGAATCTCATCGCCGGGCGAACCCCGAGACCTCGCGGTCGCCGGGGACGACGTGTATGTGGCGTCGGACGGTCCCGAGGCATTCTCCGGGAACGTATCCCGGCACGATTCGAGAACAGGGATGCGGGAGGAAGCCCTGACGCTGCTCGCCTGCGCGGTGGGGTCCGGCGACGGGGTCGTATGGGTCGCGGGATGTCCGTCCGTTCAGCGGCTGAATACCGACAGTGGACCGCTGCACCTCGTGGCGGGCGCCCCGGTGCCGTTCGCGAGTCCGCTGAAGGACAGCAACTACCGTATCCAGATCCGGGAGTTGGCGGTCGGTCGTGGATCTGTCTGGGTGCTCGGCGACGCCGCCGACCGTCGGCTTTGGCGCCTGGACGAGCTGACCGGCGAAACGCAAGCGACCATCGATCTGCCGTTCCCGCCGCGCTCAGTGGTGGTCGGCGACGGGGTGGTGTGGATCACCGACTCGTTGAACGACGCAGTGGTCCCCGTTGACCCGGTGGACAATCAGCTGCTCGCGCCGGTGCCCGTGGGGCGGGGCGCGGCGGGGGTGGCAGTGGGCGCGGGAGCGGTGTGGGTGGCCAATGCCATCGACGGCACGGTATCGCGCATCGATCCCGACACCCGACAAGTCGTCAGCACCATCGACGTCGGTGGCATTCCGCACGAACTCGCGGTTGATCAGCGCGGTGTCTGGGTGACGACACATGCGAGGTAACGGGGCGCGCTCGCGGACGACTCTTGGCGCGATGCTGCTGTTCGGCGCGTTGCTCGCCGGCTGCTCCAGCGATCCGGCGACAGTGCGGATCGGTGTGCTGGCCGATTGTGTCGGCTTCTTCCGCAACCTGCAGGATGTAGCCCTGTCCGGCGCGTCGATCCCGCTGCTGGAACGGGGCGCAACATTGCTGGGACCGAATCCCAGCGACGGCGTCAGCGCCGCAACCATCGCCGGCCATCCGGTCGAATTGTTGAACGGCTGCATCGAGGGCGGCGAATACAGCTCGGTCATCGAACAGGCACGGCTGCTCGTCGAAGTCGACCATGTCGATGTGGTGGTCGGTGGCACCTACCCCGGAGATGGGTTGGCGCTCCGTGCGGTGGCCAGCAAGCACCCGGAGGTCACGTTCGTCGTGAGCAATCCGGGCGACCGGGAGGTGACGGCGATCGACGCCGCACCGAACATCTTTCGATTCGCCGCCGACATTTCGCAGCAGGTCGCGGGTCTGGGTACCTACGCGTTCCAGGATCTCGGCTGGCGCAAGGCCGTCGTCATTGCGGATAACAACGAGGCCGGTTGGGGCGGGGCCGCCGCATTTCTGGCCGAGTTCTGCGGGCTCGGTGGAACCGCCACTCAGGTCCCGATGTCGCCCGACCGGCAACCACCATCCGTCCCGGACGCAGACGGCGTCGTGGTGTTTTTCGCACCGTTCGGGCAAACCCCGGAGACGCTGACCGCCTTCGCCGGCGGTCGCCTGCCGTTGGAGTCGTCGCTGTTGCTCGGGCCAGGGGTGTGGAACGACCTCAACGGTCTGTCCGCGATGCCCCAGACCATGAAGGAAATCGTCACCGTCGTGCCGACAGGGGGAACGGACCTGACGAATGCTGCCAGCCAGCGGTACCGGGCAGCGGCTGCCGAGTACTTTCCTGGCGTCACCACAACCGACGCGATGCAGCCGTTCGTCGTGCAGAACCACGACGCGGTCGAAGCGGTGATGACCGCGCTCGAGCGAACCGGTGGGAGCGTGGGCACCGGTGGCGCCGACCTGCGTCAGGCGCTCGGTTCGCTGCACGTCGAGCTGGTCTCGGGGTCGGTGCGCCTGGATGCCAATCGTGCCGCCGTCGTATCGACGTCATTGGTACGACTGGCCGACATCGGTTCTGCAACAGTCATTCGCACGATTCCGGATGTGGACCAGACGTTGGGCGGAACCCTGCCGGCATCCTACGAACCAAGCTTTGGTGAGCAGCCGTGCGTCGCCGGCGCCGTCGCCACCTGGGCTCGATGAGGCCGGGTCCAGCGGGCCTGCAGCAGATCTCCAGCGACGCGGCGAATCGTCGTCATCGGAAGGGAGAGGTGATGACGAATCCGATGGATGTGCTGAACGCAGGGCTGTGGCTGGTCTTCGTCGTTTGGGCAGTCGCGCTGGACCTCTGTCGTGAAGATCGGGTCAACGAAGACGAGTGACGGGCGGGTCGAACCGCTCGGCACGCAGCGAAGTCAGCCGTGCCCGGCGACCGTCCAGGTGAACCGGGTGCCGGCGTCCCCCGCGGCGAGCCCGCCGGGTCGCAGCCCGCGGCGGACCAGCAGGGTCGGATGGCCGCCAGCGGTGGCCAGCGCCGTCCTTGCCCGCCCCACACCCTCGTGTCGCCAGCGTTCGGTCAGCCCGACGATCACCAACCGAGCGTCCGCTGCCGCGGCGACCAGGGCGGCCGGTTCCGGTTCGACCAGCAGCGGTTCCGCTGCCACCCCGAGCGCCCGTTGCACGGCAAGGGAGGCATTGGCCAGCAACCGGCTGGCATCACGCCCGCCGGCGCCGACGAGGGCACCGGCCAGCAGCAACGGAGCGCCCGAGCAGCGGCTGAACCAGGCGCCGAGTTCGACGGCCGCCCAGTCGTGGTCGGCGCCGGCAAACGCGACCAGCACGGCACCATCGCGCTGTTCACCTGGGATCAGGACGGCCACGTCACACGGTGCGGTCTCGAGCAGCGACGTCAGCCGTGCGTCCTCCAAGAGTCCGTCCGGTGCGTCGACCACGAGCAGGTCGGCATCCTGTTCGCCGGCCAGCCTGGCGAGGTCCGCTCCGGGAGTCAGAGAGGTGAAACCAGCGGTTCGGGTGCGCACCCCGCGGCCGATCAATTCGAGTCGCAGCTCGTTCAGCGCGCCGACCACACCGGTGAGCTTGGCGGCGTCCCGCACCGTTGTGGCAACGATCAGTTCGCCCTCCTCCCGACAGTCGACCAGGAGCGTTCCGAGCGCGACAAGGGCTGGTATCGAACGACTATGGAGCGCGGCTAACATTACTGTGCGACTGTTGCGGCGATCATCCGGCGGCCTGACCTCGATAGCTGCGGTCGGTTGACCATCGAGCGTGCCGTCGTGTCGCAGGATCGCGCTCTCCGCGTCGCGGAGGGCAGCGCCCGGCTCGATGCCCAATTCGCCGACCAGAATGTCCCGGCCGCGCCGAAACACCTCGAGGGCATCGGCCTGCCGCCCACATCGATACAGGGCGAGCATCAGCAGCGCGCGGGGCCCTTCGCGAAGTGGGTGCTCGTCAACGATGGGTGCGAGTTCGTTCACAGCATCCCGCGCCGCGCCGGCAGCCAACATCGCTTCCGCCCGGCGCTCTTGTACCGCCAGTCGCAGTTCCTCCAACCGGGCCGCACAGGCGCGCATCAGGCCGTCCGTCAGGACATCCGACAGCGCCGGTCCACGCCACAGCGCAAGAGCCGAATTCAGGGCGCCGAGCGCATCGTCGGTCCGCCCACGATTGAGCGCCGCCCGACCATCTGCCGCCAGTCGCTCGAACCGGCGCAGATCGAACGCGTCGGGGGGCACCGTCAGCCGATAGCCCGGGTCGGTGGTCTCGATGGACCCACGACCGAGTTCCTTCCGCAGTCCCGACACGTAGCCCTGCACCAGGTTGGCCGCACTGGATGGTGGGTCGTTGCCCCACACCGCGTCGATCAGGACGGGCGTCGGTACCACCTGGCCGGACCGCAGCAGCAGGACGGCAAGGACGGCGCGGGGTCGCTGACCACCGAGCCGCACCGGGCGGCCATCGACGGTCGCCTCCAACGGCCCGAGCACTCCGTAACTGACCTGCATCCATGCAGTCTGGCGTGCCTCGACGACTGCCGCCGCCCGTCCGGTCGACCTCCAACGGTTCGCCAGCGGTGCGGCGAACGCTGTGCTCTTCGTACCGCGTTGGGCCCACCGCGAAATGGCGGCGCCGGACTTGTCCCCGCTGTGCGGCCGGAGCAGCGAGGAGCCGGTGGCAGGTGGCCGCTGGTACCGAGCGACGATCTCCCGCTGTCTGCCTGGGCCCGGATTCTCGGCGCAGGCGGGCGCCGGGCCACAGGGCGATCCAGTTGCTGACTCCCTCCTCATTGACTTTGCGTGGGCGGATCGTCGGCACCCGGTGACCCACGCCGGCCTGCAGATCACCACGGGCGGCGGGACACGACCCAGCGTCGATCGGGATGTCAGTCCTACCAGATGGTTTGCAGACCCTTGGGGCCAGTCAGTGAGCCGAAGGCCTTGTCACTGTTGCAGCTGGCGGCGACAGTAGTGTGGTGATCGTTCGATGTGGTCATGAAACCGGGCAGCCCGAACGCGAATTGCAGGCTCGCAGCACCATCGGAGAGGCTGTTGCTCAGCATCCAGATGCTTCCTCGTACCAGGCTCGGCCGGGCGCCCACTGGGCCGTCCCAGTGAAATCGGCATCATTCCCAGACCGATCAAGAGCGTCGTCAGGATGAGAACGACTGCACTCCGACACCACCGCATCTTGACCACCTCATCGCACCGCGCGTGGATGGACCCGCACGAAAGATGCTCCGCTCTCGGACGGGTCCTTTCACAGTGCCGTTGGTCCCTCGTCATGTCGTTGGTCGTGGTGGTGTGATTCGCTATCGGCTGATGGCTTGTTGACTGCGAACCGTCGGCGGCGGGCCTCGGCCCAGACGGAGCCGGCGGTTGCGGTCCAGACAGAGCCGGTGGTTGCGGTCCAGACGGAGCCGGTAGTTGGGTCCAGACAACGGCTGGGGGTCGTCATCGTGAGCGGACAGGTAGGCCTCGATCGGGCGAGTGGGGATGGATTCGCAACTGCATCAGCGTGGGGCTCTTTCGGTCAGTTGCCGGACCAGCGCTCGACCAGGTTCAGCTTGACGAGGAGGCCTGAGTGAAGTTCGGGCGGAACCGCCGGTGTTGGCGTAGCGAGCCCTGCACGTCACGGTGCTTGCGTCCGGCGTAGCCGACCAGAACCAGATGCAGGGCCCCCCTTTCGGATTGCGTTCATCGGCGACGAAGTCGACATTTCTTCAGGTGTTCGATTGATCACGATCTCGCCTTCAATGTGACCATGTTTGTGCTCCTTTTCTGCGTGTCTGGTCGAGTGCCGAGGGGAGTCGGCCTCTGGGACTGGCGCTGGCTGGTCCATTGACCATCGGCTCTATCCGGCGATGTCCTGGATCCAGGCAGGTTGAGTCACCGCCAGGGTGATGAGAGCGACGTCGATGACCACACCGAGCACCACCCGGGTGTCCCAGAACGCGATGAGCAGCACCAGCGACACAACCGCGGCGACGATCGCCAGGATCGGCCACATCCCCACGAGCCCCGGTACGCCCCAGATGGCCAGCGCCAGCACCGCAAACGCAGCGATGGTGACCGCGATGAGGGTGAGGGCGACGGCGCGGCGTGCCGAATTCGGTACCAGCCACGATTCCTGGATCGAGAATTCGGGCACGTCCGGCGCAAGGTACAACAAATGGACCAAACCGTGGGCCAGCAGCATGCCACCCGCCACAACTCGAATCAGGACGATCATCTGGCTACCTCATTCGGGCCTTCCGACACCGTTGGCGGTGAACGCCGCCTGGTGATGTCCGGTCGTTTCCGAGGATTCACGTTTCGGATCGCCGAGTCCGGACCCGGACCCGGACCCGGGTTGCAGGTCGATCCGGAATCGGACGGTGTGCAGCCCGAAGAGCGTCCCGATGGCCGCTCGCCTTGCATACTCGCCGAGATCAGGGCGGTCCTGCCCGACGGCACGGCGAAGCGCGACGGCGTCGAACACCGGGCGCAAACCCGTCACAACAGCCGCGACCCCTACCGCAGCCTCGAGCCACAGCAGCATCGCGGGACCGCCGCGCAGTCGGTCCGGCACTCCCGCCGCGATCAAGGCGACGTCGCGCACCAGCAACCCACCACACACCGATCGGACGACCACCGCTGCCGGCCGACCGAACCGTCGAATGACCAGCTGAGACCCAGCACGAGCCACAGAATCTGTACCACTTCTACCCCTGGATCAAGGCGGGCAGCACTTCTCCGTGCGTCATGGTGAACCGTTACGCGCAGGCAGGGTAGGGGCGAACGTCCCGCCCCCGGTGTGGCCACGCTGTTCACAAGCGGGCGCGGTCGACAGCTGGTCTCGTCGTCGCCGGGTCGAGCTGGCGCGTCACCGGCAAGGCCTTGCGGGAACGGAAGACGAGGCCGCGCGGGACATTCACCCCGCGCGACAGGATGGCCAGCCACGCCGCCCGTGGCACACTGACCACTTGCAGAGCCCCGCCGGCGAACGGCTGCGCCCTTGAGCGCGCTAAGGTCCTGGCATGGTCAGGAGGGGTGATGGATGAAGGCTTGGGTCTATCGCCGCTATGGGCCGCCGGACGTGCTGGCGTACCAGGAGATCGAGGCTGAGGTCCCTGGCGCGAAGGACATCGCGATCCGGGTCCGAGCGAGCGG
>JBBQJM010000166.1:0-8212 GCA_038325895.1 Mycobacteriales bacterium | reverse complement strand
GCCGCGTCGCGCTCCCGGGCGGACTCACCGAATCACATCACTTGGCGATGGTCATCGATTCAGCTGGCGGGCCAGGCGGCTTCGATGTTGTTCAGCGTGGTCGCATCGTCCTGGTTGGTGGCAATCCAGGCTGTCAGCTGCTTCCACTCGGCGCCTGCTCCGACCTCGCTGGGCATCTGATCGGATGCGTCGAACGCGAACACGGCCTTTGGATCCTGCAGGATCTGGTAGGAAAGCTTGCCGATCGGAGACGTGATCAACGACGGATCCAGCGCATTGTTGGCGGTGATGTTGGTGCCGCCCACGATGTAGGCATCCGACCAGGCCGGCGTCGTCATGTAGTACTGGAACGCCTGCACCTCCGGACGATCGACGAAGGCTCCGACGAAGGTGCCGCCGCCGAGGATCGGCTTGCCGAAGTCCTCGCTCATGGTCGGCAGGTAGAAGGCGTACACGTCGCCGTCCTCAGCAACCGTGGTGCCGGCCGGCCAGAAGTTCTCGTAGAACGAAGCCTGCCGATGCATGAAGCAATCACCCTTGGTGATAGGCCCGCCGCCGTCCTGGAAAGTTGTCGAGGCGATGGTCGCAACGTCGCCGAAGCCACCGTTGACGTACTGCGGGTTCTTCAGGAAGCTCCCGACCTTGGCCAGCGCCGAGGCAATCTTGGGATCGTTGAACGGGATGTCGTGGTTGACCCACTGGGCGTAGACGTCCGGGCCGCTCTCGCGCAGCACAAAGTCTTCGAGCCAGTCAGTGGCCGGCCAGCCGGTCGCGTCGCCGGAGCCGATGCCCGCGCACCACGGCTTCTTGCCGGTAGCAGCGATCTTGTCGGACAACGCGACCAATTCGTCGTACGTCTTGGGAACCTCGTAGCCTGCGGCCGTGAACGCCTTAGGCGAGTACCACACGAACGACTTCACGTTCGCGTCACCCGGCGTCGCGAAGTAGATGTCGTTGACTGTGCCGTATCCCTTCAACGCCTGGCTGTAGTACTTGTCGACGTTGTCCGAGGTGAACTGCGGGACCGGTTTGACCGAGCCCGTTGACTCGACGATCGACTTCAGCAGGCCGGGCTGCGGGAAGAACGCAATGTCCGGCGGGTTGCCGCTGGCCACGCGGACCTTCAGTTGCGCCTCGAATTCCTTCGAGGACTCCCAGGAGACCTTCGCTCCGGTGCAGTCCTCGAACGGTTTGAACGACGGCAGCCACTGCTGGTCCTCAGGCGTGCCGATGGTCGTGTAAATGCCGACCGTCTTGCCCGTCATGTCGTCAGGCCACTGCTGCTTGATCGCCGCGCAGAAGTCCTCGCTGGCGGCGCTGGCGCCGCCGCTCGCGGCCGAGCTTCCGCTCGCCGCAGCGCTCGAGCTGGCGGCTTCACTCGAAGAGCTGCTGCTCGAGGTGCTGCTGCTGCTGCAAGCCGACAGTGCCAGCGCGACAGCGCTGATCCCTGCGACCGTCGCTGTGATCCTGCGCTTGTTGCGTGAGAACACTAGGCCGACCTCCGTTTTCTATGGGTTGAGCATGTGAGGGCGCTCACACGTCCTTCGCATGGAAGCGTTTTCATCGCCGTCACGCAACTCGAGATCGGACATTGCGAGTAACGATTTAGTAACCCGTATGGCACATTCCACGCTCCGCGCTCCGTGTTCACCGTGTCCGTCCGCCAAATGGGTGGCGACTGCCCGGAACCGGTTACGACGATCAGTCGACGGGGCGACCTCCCCCACCCGGCCACGCGCGACGGGCGGGCCGTGCCAGGATCGACGTATCCACCCATGGCGCCAGGAGACGAGGAACGTCGACGTGACCGACCCAGCCGGCGGAGAATCGGCGGTCGAACGCACCCTGGGAACGCTGGCAACGCTGAACCCCGCGTACGCCGTTGACCATCAGACGCCGCCGCCCGCCGGCCCGATCACCATCGACGATCTGTACCGCTCGCATCGGATGCAGATGGTCCGGCTGGCCATCCTGCTGGTGGACGATCTGGCCAGCGCCGAAGACGTTGTCCAGGATGCCTTCGCCGGGCTCTACCGCAACTGGTCGGGCCTGCGTGACCGGGCCGCCGCCATCGGCTACCTGCGCACCGCGGTCGTCAACGGATCCCGTTCCATGCTCCGCCGCCGCCGCACGGCCCGCGCCTACGTTCCGCCCGACCCGGGGACGGCGCGCTCGGCCGAATCGTTGGCCATGCTGTCCGCGGAGCACCAGGCGGTGGTGACCGCACTGGCCGACCTGGCGCCACGCCAGCGCGAGGTGTTGGTACTGCGGTACTACGGCGGGTTGTCGGAGGCCGAGATCGCCGAGACGACCGGGCTGTCCAAGGGCACCGTGAAGTCCACCGCGAGCAGGGCGGTGGCCAAGCTCGGAGAGATCATGAAGGCCCATTCGTGACCGACCGACCCGAGCACGCTGATCAACCGCCAGATTCGCGAGCGCAGGACTCGCGGGCCGAACAGGTGCTCTCGCAGGCGCTGCGCGCGATGGTCGGCGGTGACAAACCCGGCGGTCACCCTCCTGGCGGTGAGAAACCGGGTGGCACCACTGTTTCCGCCGGGCAGGCGCGCACGGGCTCCGGCCGCCGGCAGCTGACCACCGGGCAGTTGCTGCTACTGGCCGCGCTCGTCGGGCTGCTGATCGGGATCGCCGCGGGGTTGCTGTCGCTGCTGCTCTGAGCCGGCGGATGCAGACTCGGACGAACGCGCGGATGACCCGGATGCGGTCGCGCCGGCGGTGAGCAACGCCAGCGTAAGCGCCCCGAACACCACCAGCAGGGACCGCAGGATGCCCGTCTGCTCGGCGAGGAATCCGACGAGCGGTGGTCCGGCCAGAAACGCGGTGTAACCGATCGACGCGACCACGGACACTCGTCCGGCGGCACGAACCGGATCGTCGCCGGCGGCGCTCATCCCGACCGGGAAGCCGAGCGCGGCCCCCGCACCCCACAGCAGCGCGCCGGCCACCGCCCAGGGCAAGGACGGGCCGAACACCACCAACAGCAGGCCCGCGGCGGCCAGCCCAGCGGTCACCCGGAGCACCGCAGGGCGCCCCCACCGCTCCAGTGCACCTCCCCCGAGCAGCCGGGACACGGTCATGGCCGTGACGAAGACGCCGAAGCCCAGCGCACCGAGGGCGTCGCTGGTCCCGTGCCCGTCGACGAACGCCACCGTCAACCAGTCGTTGGCCACTCCTTCGGTGAAGGCGAAGCTGAGCACCAGCAGCCCGATCAGCAGCGTCCGCCGTTCCCGCCAGGCCCGCAGCGTCTGCGCGGACGTGTGCACCTCTCCCTCGGCCATGGCCGGGACGGGCAGGAACCAGCGCGCGGCGACGACGACCGTTGCCACGACCAGAACGGCGGTGCCGATCAACTGCGCCGGAACCCCGACACCGAGCCGCGCGCATCCGGCGCCGGCCAGCGCGCCGGCCACGGTGCCGATGCTGAATCCGGCATGGAATCTCGGCATCAGCGTCCGGCCGAGCCGCTGCTACACGTCGGCGGCCTCGACGTTCTGGGCCACGTCCCAGGTCGCCATGCCGAATCCCATGACCACCAGGCCAGCCCCGGCGAGCACCACCAGGTCGGCGCTGACCGCGGCGGCGACCGCGATCATCCCCAGCCCGAGGAGCAGGCCGCCGTTCCTGACCGCTGATGCCGGGCCGAGCCGCTGGACGACCGGCCCAGACGAGGGCAATCCCGCGACCGACCCGGCGGACAGGCAGAGCAGTAGCAGGCCCAGCTCTGCCGGGCCTAGCCCGAGGGAGTCCCGGGCGCCCGGGATCCTGGAGATCCAGGAGGCCAGCGCGATCCCGCAGGCGAAGAAGACGACGGCCAGCGCCACTCTGGCGCGTTCTTCGGTCGCGACGTCGGCGCCCGCGATCGCGGGGTCGGCGCGCTTGCCGATCACTCGAACATCGACCCGGGGTTGAACAAACCCTCGGGGTCGAGGGCGCGTTTGATCGCCCGATGCACCTCGATCCCGAGTTCGCCGATCTCACCGCGCAGGAAGTCCTGCTTGACGCGGCCGATCCCGTGTTCGCCGGTGACCGTGCCGCCCAGGGCTCGCCCGGCGTCGAGGATGCGGCCGAACGCATCCTGGGCCGCGGCCAGCTGCGCGGGGTCGGAGGCGTCGTACACGATCGTCGGGTGCATGTTGCCGTCACCGGCGTGCCCGACGACACCGATAGTCAGCCCGACGTCCGCGGAGATCTCCTCGCACGCGGCGATGAGGGCGGCCATCTCCGTCCGCGGCACGCAGACGTCGTCGGTGAGCCAGGTGCCAAGTACTTCCAGCGAGGACAGCACGGCCCGGCGCGCCTGCAGCAGCAGTCGCCCCTCGGCCAGGTCGTCGGTGACGTAGCTGAACACCGCGCCCGCCTCCGTGCAGACCCGCTCCAGCAAATCCATCTCTTGCCGGCCGACCGTCGTCCCGGCGTCCGACTGGCCGATCATGATGGCGGCCGGCACGTCGCCCTCGCCCAGGATGCTCGACCCGGTGTGCTGCTGGACCGCGCGGATGCAGGTGGCGTCCATGATCTCCAGCAGCGAGGGCACCAGGCCGGCCCGGATCGCGCCGGAGACGGCCGCGCCGGCGTGCTCGGTGTCGGAGAAGGCCGCCACCAGCGTGCACGGCGCTGCCGGTTTCGGGCGCAGCGCCAGCGTCGCCTCGGTGATGATGCCCAGCGTTCCCTCGGACCCGACGAACAGTTTGGTCAGGTCGTAGCCGGCCACTCCCTTGACCGTCCGCCGTCCCGTGCGCAGCACCTCGCCGGACGCGAGGACCACCTGCAGGCCGAGTACGGCATCGGTGGTGACGCCGTATTTCACGCAGCACAGCCCGCCGGCGTTGGTCGACAGGTTCCCGCCGAGCGTGCACCAGTCGTAGGACGAGGGATCGGGCGCATAGAACAGCCCCCGCGACTCCACCTCGGTGCGGAATGTCAGATTGACCACCCCCGGCTGCACCACCGCGAGCCGGTTGCCCTCGTCGATCTCCAGGATGCGGTTCATCCTGGTCAGCACCACCGTGACGGCGCCGGCCACGCCGTTGGCCGCGCCGGTCAACCCGGACCCGGCGCCCCGCGGCACGATCGGCACGCCGCGCGCGGCGCATGCCCGGACGACCGCGGCGACCTGGGCGGTGTCCGAGGGGAACACCACCGCCAGCGGTATGCCGGCGGGGGCGAGCGGCATCATGTCCCGGCTGTACGCGGCGGTGACGTCGGGATCGACCATCAGGCCGCCGGTGCCGACGGCCGCCTGCAGGGCCTGGAGCAGGCCGTCCGGTGGCTGCGCGAGTGGATCAGTGCCGACGGCGGGCAGCCCGCCGATCTGGGTGACTTCCATCCCCCAACGGTAGTGCGTTCTGGTCGCCTCGCCGAGGTTGCGTGACTGTGCTCGCCGTCTCTTTGGCCATCAATCACACGGGGACGGACGGCACGACCCTCTACCCTTGGATTCTGTGACCCTTTCTTATTTGGCGCTCCTGCCCGGCTGGCTCGACCCGTCGAACATGCTCACCGCCATGGGCTCGTGGGCGGTCCTCGGGATTTTGCTGGTCATTTTCTGCGAGTGCGGCATTCTGCTCGGCTTCTTTCTCCCCGGCGACACTCTGCTGTTCATCTCCGGCCTTTTCATCGCGACCGGGGCCATCGACATCAATCTGTGGTTGTTCATCCTGCTGGTGTCGCTGGCCGCATTCGTCGGCAACATGGTCGGCTACGGAATCGGATACAAGGTCGGGCCGCCGATCTTCAGCAGGCCGAACGCGAAATTCCTCAAGCACGAATACATCGAGAAGTCCGAGGTCTTCTTCGCCAAGTACGGCAAGCCCGCCGTGGTGCTGGCCCGGTTCGTGCCGGTCGTTCGCACCATCGCCACCGTGATGGCCGGCGCGTCGAGGATGAACGTCAAGATCTACACGCTGTATTCGGCCATCGGCGGCGTGCTGTGGGTGGGCTTCGTGACGATCGCCGGCTACTACCTGGGCCAGATCGACTTCATCGCCAAAAACGAGGACCTGATCGTGATCGCCGCGGTGATCATCGTGGTCAGCTTCAGCGCCGTTCCCGCGATCGCGCACTGGATGCAGAAGCGACGTACCAGGCCGGCCAATCCGGCCGGCGAGTAACACCTCGGGCGGATCCACTGGGTGATCCACCGGGAACTAGGGCTGGCACCAGTAATCCGGCAGCGTCACCTCGATATTGACGAAGGTCGTCGAGGACGCGCAGGTGGTGTCCTTGACACTGTTGGCGAAGTCGATGACCTTCTGCCGTTGCTGCCAGCCGAAGAAGATCAGCAACGCGGCCAGCACCAGCGCGATGATCTTCCCGACCACCTTCTTGATGACGATCGCGGCCAGCACGCCGACTACACCGATGGCTATCAGCACCCAGACGGTGGAGCGCTGGATCGTCTCGAAATCGATCGTCACCGTCTCGACTCCACTGGGTGAATCTACCTCTCGCGTCAGGCGGCGGTGCTGGACCGGACGATCGCTTCACCGGTCGACGGTCGGTCGATCACGGGCCGGACCGCGACGTACTCGCCGGACATCAGCGGCGAGGAGATGATCATGTCCGCGGTGGCGATGTTGTTGGCGACCGGGATGTTCCACAGCGCGGCCAGCCGCAGCAGGGCCTTGACGTCGGGGTCGTGCGGCTGCGGCTCCAGCGGATCCCAGAAAAAGATCAGCACGTCGATCTCCCCCTCGGCGATCTTGGCGCCGATCTGCTGATCGCCGCCCAGCGGGCCGGACAGGAAACGGCGCACCTTGAGGCCGAGTTCGTATTCCAACAGGGTCCCGGTGGTCCCGGTGGCGAACAATTCGTGCTCCGCAAGGGTCTCCCGGTTGAAGTCCGCCCAGGCCAGCAGATCGACCTTCTTGTTGTCGTGCGCGACCATGGCAATGCGTCTGGTGGTGGCCATATGTAGCAACTCCTTGGCTGTCGTCGGTGAGGTTGTGCTTGGTCATTCACCCCTTCGGACGCCGCCGGTCACGAATGGTTGTGCGGTGCTGAGGTGGTCACAGCTCCGGCACAGCCCTACGGCAAGTGCAGAGAGCCTCAACGCCAGGCCGATAGCCGCCGCGATGATGTCATCAACGCGCCCCGACACCCTGCTGATCCGGTCTGCCGAGACCGCGCGCGGTTGGTCCGTCAGTGCCCAGACGACCGATCCAGCCCCGTCGGCCCAGTCATCGGTACGTGGTGCCGCCAGCCGTGTGTATCCCAACCTGCATTCCACCCGGTCTACCAAGCGGTGCCCAGGTCCGCGTGCTGCCGGATCCAGGCGTGCATCGCGATGCCCGCCGCGACGCCGGCATTGATCGACCGGGTCGAGCCGAACTGGGCGATGGACACCGTCAGCTCCGCACCCTCCTTGGCCGCCGCCGTCAGCCCGGACGACTCCTGCCCGAACAGCAACAGGCAGTGCCGCGGCAGCGTCACGGTCTCGATCGGCACCGAACCAGGGGTGTTGTCGACTGCCACCACCGCCAAGCCGGCGTCGACCGCGAACCGGACCACGTCACCGACGGTGTCGTGGTGGTGCAGGTGCTGGTAGCGGTCGGTGACCATCGCTCCGCGCCGGTTCCACCTGCGCCGTCCGACGATGTGCACGGCGGACACCGCGAACGCATTGGCGGTCCGGACGACGGTGCCGATGTTCAGGTCGTTGCCGAAGTTCTCGATTGCCACCTGCAGCGGGTGGCGGCGGCGGTCCAGGTCGTCGACGATCGCCTCCCGCCGCCAGTAGCGGTAGTGATCGACGACGTTCCTGGTGTCACCGGCGGCCAGCAGCTCTCGGTCATAGCGCGGATCATCGGGCCAAGGCTCGGCATGCGGCCCGACGCCGATCTGCTGGCCCGGGGTGGACCACTCTGTCGGACCGGGCGCAGTCGGCATGGGCGCAGTCGGACCGGGCCTGTTCAAACCAGGCGCTGTCGGACCGGGCGCGTTCGGACCGGGCGCTGTCGGACCGGGCGCTGTCGGACCGGGCGCGTTCGGGCCTTCGGGATCGCTCACATCGGTGGCAGGCCCAGGTCGTCAGGGCCCAGCAGGTACCGATAGGTCACACCGGCCGCGGCGATCACGTCGGCGGCGCCGGTGCCCCGGTCCACGATCGTCGCCACGCCGACCACGTCGGCGCCCGCCTCCCGCAGCGCCTGGATGGCCGCCATCGGGGACGCCCCCGTGGTGGTGGTGTCCTCGA
>JBBQJM010000165.1:0-8246 GCA_038325895.1 Mycobacteriales bacterium | reverse complement strand
CCGGCGGTCGTAGGTGTTGCCGCCGCTGGGCCGCGACGGGTCATCGACGCCGTCCGGCACGATCATGTGCACGGTGCCGACCGCCTGGCCCGCCGGCTGACCGACCGGTTGACCGACCGGTTGGCCCGCCGGTTGACCGCTCGGTCCCACGGCGCCGACGGTGCTGACCCGACCCCGGACGCCGGTGGAAGCGAACCCCTTCACGGCGCAATTACAGCGGCGGTCACAGGGCTCGCTCGTAGCTGGCCCAGGCCACGTGCGACTCATGCAGGGTGACGACGATCCCCGCCAGCGCGCGGGCACCCTCGCCAAGAGCACCAGCGTGCACCCGGACGGCCAGCCGATCGGCGACCACCTTGGCCAGCGCCTCGGTCGAGGTGTTCATGCCGGCGAATGCCGGCTCGTCGTCCAGGTTGCGGTAGCTGAGCTCGCCGACGACGGAGTGCAGTTCCTGCGCCGCTCGTCCGATGTCCACCACGATGTTGTCGGCATCCAGGGATTCGCCCCGGAACGTCGCGTCGACCACGAAAGTGGCGCCGTGCAGCCGCTGCGCGGGCCCGAAGACCTCGCCGCGGAAGCTGTGGGCGATCATCATGTGATCGCGAACCGTCACGCTGAACATGCGCTCACCACATCCATTCACCCCTCACCGTCGGGACGCCTGCCGTCCCTGCTGTCGTAGCTGATGACGTGACAGAGCGCGGGAAGACTGCCCGCGGCCAGCCGGGCCATCACCTCGGGCAGCTCGTCGAAGCGGGACATCCCGGTGATCAGGGTGTCGAACGCGGGGTCCCGCAGCAGGTCGAGGGCGAGCGCGAGCCGGTCGGCCGTGGTGCGGCTGCCGCTGCGGGCGGGGGACACCGTGCCGACCTGGCTGGCCCTGATCCCCAGCCGGCGGGAGTGGAAGGCGCCGCCCAGGGACAACCCGATCTCGGTGTCGCCGTACCAGCTCAGCTCGACGACCGTGCCTTCCGGGCGGAGCAACTCCAGCGACCGCTGTAACCCCGCCGCCGTGGCACTGGTGTGGATCACCAGATCGCAGCCGACCGCGGCATCCGCGGGAAGCGCGAACCCCACCCCGAGTGAATCGGCGACGTCCTTCCGGCTGCCATCGGAGTCGACGATCGTCACCTGAACACCGGGAAACCGGGCCAGCAACCGCGCGACGCAGCAGCCCACCATGCCGGCGCCGACAACGGCGATCCGATCACCGAGCAGCGGTGCCGCATCCCACAGCGCGTTCACGGCCGTCTCCACGGTGCCGGCCAAAACGGCGCGTGTCGGCGGCACGCCGTCGGGGACGACGACCACCGCACCCGCCGGCACTACGAACGCGCTCTGGTGCGGGTACAGGCAGAAGACCGTGCGGTCGAGCAGCTCGGGCGGCCCGATCTCCACCACTCCCACGCTGAGATAGCCGTACTTCACCGGCCCGGGGAAATCGCCGTCCTGGAACGGTGCGCGCATCGTGTCGTACTGGCCGACTGGGACGCCACCGCGGAAGACCAGCGTCTCGGTTCCCCGGCTGATCCCCGAATAGAGCGTCCGGACCAGGACTTCGCCGGGACCGGGATCGGGCAGTGCGGTCGGCCGGAGCTCGCCGACACCGGGTTCGCGCAGCCAGAAAGCCAGCGCATTCCTCACAGCGGCCGCACCTCCCAGGCCCTGAGATGAACCGGACCGTCGCCTTTGCGCGTAGTACCGCTGTACACCATAGATATGGAGGCACCGTGCGTAAGGTTCGAACCGGCCCGGTGATCGGGCTGATCGCCCAGCTGTCGCTGCTCGCGGCACTGGCAGCGACGGTCGGCGTCGGCGCCGCCGGCTGGGTCGTCGGTGTCGCCTACGGGGTGATCACCGCCGCCCTGCTGACGTACGGCCTGATAGATCAGGGTGAGGACCGCCTCCGGCCGGCCGACCGCGTCACGCTCACCCGCGCCGTGCTCGTCGGCGGCGTTGCTGCGCTGGTCGCGGATTCCTTCGCCGGATCGACCTCCGTGCCGGCCCTTGTTGGGCTGGCCGCGGTCGCTCTCGCCCTCGACGCCGTTGACGGCTGGGTCGCGCGGCGGACCGGAACCGTGTCGGCGCTCGGCGCGCGGTTCGACATGGAGGTCGATGCCTTCCTGATCCTGGTGCTCTCCGGATATGTCGCCGTCACCGTCGGCCAGTGGTGGGTGCTGGCGATCGGCGGGGCCCGCTACCTGTTCGGCGCGGCCGGCTGGCAGCTGCCCTGGATGCGGGCGTCGCTGCCGCCGCGCCGTTGGCGCAAGGTGGTGGCGGCCGTGCAGGGTGTGGTGCTGGCCGTCGCCGCGGCGGATGTGCTGCCCACGCCGGTCACCGACGTCGCGCTGGCCGGTGCGCTGGTGCTGCTGGCCGAATCGTTCGGCCGCGACGTGTGGTGGCTGCGGGGCCACCGGGTTCCCTGCCGCACCAAGCTCCGGCCGGGTGTCGCCGCCCGTGCTTCGAGCGCGGTCGTACGCACCGCGGTCACACCGGACCAGGCGGACCCGTCGATCGAGCAGACGGCGGGGCGCCCCGCGAGGTCCCCTGGGCCGATGCGCGCCGTGCTGGCCGCGCTGACGACGGTGCTGGCCGGGCTGCTGGTGTGGTTCGCGCTGGTCGCCCCCAACGAGACGCACGAACTGGTTCCCAGTGCATTCGTCCGCATCCCCGTCGAAGGGTTGCTCTTCGTTGCCCTTGTCCTCGCGCTGCCGGCCAGGGTCAGGGCGCCGGTGGCGCTCCTGGCCGGCGCGATACTCGGCTTGCTGACTGTCCTCAAGGTCATCGACATGGGCTTCTTCTCGACGCTGGACCGGCCGTTCAATCCGGTGACCGACTGGGGCTACCTGGGATCCGCGATCGGTGTGCTCAGCGATTCGATCGGCAAGGCCGGCGCGATCGGCTCCGTGGGTGCCGCCGTCCTGGTGGTCGTGGCAGTGGTGGTCTGTACGCCGTTGGCGGTCCTGCGCCTCTCGCGGATTGTCGCCGATCACCGCACGGCGTCGACCCGCGCCGTCATGGCCGTCGGAGCCGTGTGGGTGCTGTGCGCCGTGGTCGGCGTGCAGATCGGACCGGGCGCGCCATTCGCGTCGACGAGCGCCGCCGCCCTCACCTACGACCAGGTCCAAATGGTCCGCGCCGGCATCCGGGATCAGGGCGTGTTCGCCGCGGCCGTCGCCGACGATCGGTTCGGCACGGTGCTCTCGGTCGCCAGCACCGCTCCCACGACGGACGGGGCGATGACACCCGCCGACCCTGCGACGGTTGCCCAGTCCGCGGGACCGCCGACGACGACACCCGGACCTGATGCGAGCGCCGGCCTGCTGGCTGGCCTGCGGGGGAAGGACGTCATCGTCGCGTTTGTCGAGAGCTACGGCCGGATCGCGGTTCAGGACTCGACCATGGCGCCCGGGGTCGATGCGACTTTGGACGCCGGGACGCGGGCACTGACGCAGCCAGGGTTCCTCGCGCAGAGTGCCTTCCTCCGTTCACCGACGTTCGGGGGCCTCAGCTGGCTGGCCCACTCCACATTCCAGTCGGGTCTGTGGATTGACAACCAGCAGCGGTACGACCAGCTGGTGGCGAGTAGCCGATTGACGCTCAGCTCGGCGTTCAAGAACGCAGGCTGGCGGACCGTGGCGGACGTGCCGTCGAACGAGGCCGCCTGGCCGGAAGGAAGCACGTTTTATCACTACGACCAGATCTACGACGAGACCAATGTCGGATACTCCGGGCCGAAATTCAGCTATGCCGCGATGCCAGACCAATACATCCTTTCGGCGTTCGAGCGCCTGGAGCTTGCCCGGCCCGGTCGCGGCCCGGTGATGGCCGAGATCGATCTGGTGTCAAGCCATTGGCCGTGGGCGCCACTGCCCCATGCGGTCGATTGGAACCAGGTCGGTGACGGGTCGATCTTCAACGGGATGCCCGAGCAGGGCCAATCGCCGGACGTGATCTCGCAGGACCCGGCGCAGGTCAGGGCCGCGTACGGGCAATCCATCCAGTACTCGCTGAACACGCTGGTGTCGTTCCTCCAGACCTCGGGTGAGAAGAACCTGGTGCTGATCATGTTGGGCGATCACGAGCCACACTCGACGGTCAGCGGAGAGGGCACCACCCACGACGTGCCGATCTCGATCATTTGCCAGGATCCGGCGGTGCTGAACCGGATTTCGGGCTGGGGCTGGCAGAGCGGCCTCCGCCCCGGACCGCAGGCGCCGGTCTGGCCGATGGATGCCTTCCGGGACAGGTTCCTCACCGCGTCCAACCAGTAGCCGCGACGACCCACTGCGCTCGCCCGTGCAGCCACCGCCGGAAATGTGGCACGACGAACACGGCGTTGGACCGTCGGGCATGCCCAGACGGCGGAGGATGGCTGCAGGGGTTGTCCCGGGGATGTCCCCCGCCAAAAACACACCTGCGGTCATCACCGGAATTCCCCGCACGGGAACCAACCGAGCCGATTGCTGCCACCGCCGCACCGGAGGGACCGAACCGATGACCGTCACGACGGGTGCCGTTGGGGTGATCGCGAGTATCGACGAGGGCGTCGCGACCCTGGTTCTGTCCAATCCGCCGCGGAAGAATGCGCTGACCGTGCAGATGTGGGCCGATCTCGCGACGACGGTCCAGGAACTCGACGCCAGGGCAGACGTGCGGGTGATGGTGATCAGGGGGGCCGACGGCAATTTCTCCTCTGGTCTGGATCTGGCCTACCTGATCGAGGCAGATCTCACGGCCGACGGCACCATCGACCCGGCAGCCGTCACTTCTCCCGCCGAGACCGCGATCACCAGAGCCAACACCCCGGTGATCGCGGCCATCGAGGGCTACTGCCTGGGCGGCGGCGCCCTGGTTGCCATCGCCGCGGACATTCGCATTGCCAGCACGTCGGCACGATTGAGCCTACCGCCGGCGAAACTGGGTGTGGTGTACCCGGCCTCGTCGATCAAGTACCTGGTCGCCCTGATCGGCCCGTCGCGTGCCAAGCTGCTCCTGCTGACTGCCGAAACCCTCAACGCAGCAAGCGCTCTGGCGATCGGCTTGGTGGACCGGGTGGTACCGGCCGAGGGATTCGACGAGGAGATCCGCGCCGTCACCCGCGCCGTCAAACGCGGTTCGGCGCTGAGTCAGGTCGCCACCAAACGCTTGGTCGAAACCTCTGGCGACGCCCCCGCCGATCTCGAAGCGGAACGGAATCGTTGGCATTCCTTGTCGTTGTCCAGCGGTGAACTCGCCGAAGGTGTCGCGTCGTTCGTCGAGCGGCGCAGGCCGGTGTTCCGGTGGTCAGCCGGCAACGACGCCCTCGTGTGAGACCTGCCCCTGTTGGGCGCGGATCAACTTCCGGGACGCGCATGAAGGTCGCGGTTATGGGACGGGTGGTACTGAAGTCGACCACTTTAGGCGCGCTGACGAAGTTGATCCGCGCAGCTCGATGAGCGTCGGACTCGCGCAGCCGGATCGACCTGTGATGCCTGGGCGTAAAGGGTGACGAACCTGGAGAACTCGCCGGCAGGCGGGTCATGTATTTCTGGAGGCCCCTTCGCCATCCGTAAGGAGCACAGCGAACATCCGCGAGCGGGTCGTCGAGATCGAGGCTGGAAATAGTGGGAATCCTGCTGGCGGCGTTCTGTTGCCTGGCATGGGGCGCCGCTGACTTTCTTGGCGGCAGCGCCAGCAACGGCCGTCCCGCGCTTCTGGTAGTCCTGCTCGCGCAAGCCGTCGGCCTGCTGGCGGCCATCGCGGCCGCCGTCTCATGGGGCGTCACAATCTCTGCGACGTCGGCGATCGCCGCGGGCGCAGCCGGCATCTGCGGGGCAGTGGCATTCATCGCCTTCTATCGCGCTCTCACCTTGGCACCGATGGGCGTGGTCGCCCCCCTTGTCGGCACGAGTGTGGTGATCCCGGTGACATTCGGTGCCCTGCATGGACAATGGCCGCCGCCGATCGGCATGATCGGCCTCGCGGTCGCCGGCATCGGCGCACTGCTGGCGCTGGGGGTGCGGTCTCCCAGCAGGCATGTCCGGCTCACTCCGAAGGTCACGGTGCTCTGTCTCATCGCGATCATCGGATTCGGCGGTTCGGTCACCCTCTTCGCCGGCAGCGCCGACAACGGATGGGTCGGCCCGACGTTGATCATGCGGACCGTCTCGGTGCCGACTCTTGCCGTCATCGCTGTGGTGCGTTGGCGGCAAGAGGGACGCAGCGCCATCGATGGCGTTCGCGGCATCCCATGGGTGAAGGTGAGCGCCTCCGGCATTCTCGATGTGCTCGGAAACGTCGCCTTCGCCTTGGCGCTTTATCGAGTGCCTCTCCTTCCGGTAGCAATCCTCTCCGGCATGTACCCGTTGGCGACAGCCGCGTTGGCGTGGTTGTTCATCGGCGAACGACTGACGTCCAGGCAACGTTGGGGCGGTGGCGCTGCGGTCGTCGGGGCTGCGCTGATGGCAGCCACCTGAGCGCGACAAATCGCCGTCGCGTCGGTGCACCGGCGAGCATGGTCAGCCGACGGCGACCCGTCCGGTCGCCGAACCTGGATCCGTACCGTGACGGCGAGCTGATCGCCGGTGCCTCGTCCCAGGCCGCGGATCGTCAGAGCCGAAGGTCCCGAGCAAGGGTCGGACCCCTGAGCCACGAGGATGGACAGTCAGGCCTGCAGCGGTCGGTGCGGGTACTCCTTCGCGCGGTGCTGGAACGACAGGATGGCGGGATTCTGGATGACCCCGTCCCGGATCTCGATGGCCCGGCCGATCGTGGGATTGCCGTCCCAGGCATCGCCCCCACCCATCACCGCCGGCACGAAGGGGAGGATCGCCTCGCTGTTCTCCCAGGTCGCGGAGTTCCACAGGTAGGAGGGGCTGTGATCGACCGCGTAGTAGAGCACATTGTCACCGACCACGAAGGTGGGCTCGGCGAACGTGGTCGGCCGCGCCCAGCCGAAACCCATGCCCTCGTCGCAGGAGACGTCCACGATGAGCGTGCCGGGCGTGAGCCTCGCGAGGTCGCTGTCGGCCATGAACATCATCGGGGCGTCGGTGTTCTGCAGCACGCAGTTGACGATGATGTCGTGGTCTGCGAGAAATTCCGCCAGCGGCACGCTGCCGTCCTCCGTCGCCGCGTGGCTCACATGCCCGTGATCCTCGTCATGGAAATGCACGATCCGGGCGGAGTGGATCGGTGCGGCCACGGCCGCCACCGCCCGGTGGGTGAGGACGTCGACGTCGTACACGTTCAGGGCGTTGAGCGCGGACACCGCACCCCGTGCCGTCGCGCCGAAACCGATGACGACGGCGCGCAGCCGGCGCCCGTACGAACCGGTCGACCCAGCGAGCTGCAGGGCGTGCAACACCGAGCAGTACCCTGCGAGCTCGTTGTTCTTGTGGAAGACGTGCAGGCTGAAGGAGCCGTCGCGGTGCCAATGGTTCATCGCCTCGAACGCGATCAGGGTCAGCTTCTTGTCGATGGCGATCTGTGTCAGTTCGGCGTCCTGAACACAGTGCGGCCATCCCCACAGGACCTGTCCAGTGCGCATCTCGGCGATGTCGCTGAGCATGGGCTTGGGTTGCAGGATGACGTCGCACTCCTCGAGGAGTTGCTCGCGGGTGCGGGAACCGGCGACCCAGCCCTTGAGCTGAACGTCCGATATGCCGAAGCCCTCCCCGAAATCGCGTTCCAGGTAGATGCTGCCGCGGAGGTCATCGGGGATCCGGGACAGGTGTTGGGGATGCAGGGGCAGCCGGCGCTCGTTCTCCTTGAGCGACCGGGCCATGACGCCGAGGCTCAGCTGTGTCACGCGTGTCCTTCGTGCTGGGGCCCCCTTGCTCGGTGGGCGGAGCCGTGAAGGGAGCCGCGAACGGAGCAGGAATGCCGTGGAGCGTGAGCCTACGCCGTGGTTGGTGCCCAGCGCGCGGCCCGGTGATGCGCTCGGACAATTGTGCCTGCGGTGATGCGTCAACCGCGACATTGACAGATCAGCGGCGAGAGAGTTCTCTGGGGCTACTGATACGACAGTCGTGTGGGAGCGATGTTGCCGCCCGAGGGCTGCCACTCCGCCGGGAATTTCTCTCCGCGCCCAGACTTTGCTGAGGGTCTTTGCCCGATCCAGGATGTCGACTGTGTCTCTGCCATTCCTCTTACGTGGCCACATCGGTGGCCTCCGGCACCCGCTGCCGGTCGCGCCACCTCGTGTGCTGCTCCGAAAACCGCTGCTCCGAAAACCGCTGCTCCGAAAACCGCTGCTCCGAAAA
>JBBQJM010000164.1:0-8270 GCA_038325895.1 Mycobacteriales bacterium | reverse complement strand
CGACGACCCCTACACCGGTCCGTTGGAGATCGAACCGTTGGAGATCGAACCCGCCGACGACCACTGACCGGCCTGCTGCCACCCGCTGCCGCCGGCGCGGCCACCGGCGGAACGGAACGTCCCGGCACCGTGCACCAGTGCCGGGACGATCGCGCCATTGAAGAAAAGCCCAGTTCGACAAGTCCAGTTCGCGAAGCCCGACGAGAAGTCGAGCTCAGTCCTCGATCTCGAACGTCCGCCGCACCGGGTGGTTGACGACGATGACCGCATCCGGATCGAACGCGGATTTCAGCGTGACCAGCCGGCCCCACGTCACCGGGTCGTAGCCGACGCTCGGATCGGTCGGGTGCTCGACGAAGTTGAGATACTGTCGACCCGAGGCGAACGGCGCCATTGCCCCGATGAACGCGTCAGCATCGCGCTGACCTGCCGCACCCATCTCGGGTGTCGCGGCGATCCCCACGCCGAAGGCGAGAAACTGGCCGTCGACCATCGGCAGGGCACCCGCAGCGGGGTCGGGCCGGCCCAGCGCGCCGCCCAGCTGACGCAGCTCGTGGATCAGCAGCGTGGAGCTCGTCCCGGGTCCGGCGTGATCGACGAAAGTTTGGATCGCCTGCTCGGGCATCCCGTCCAGCAGCGCGGAGTTGGACACTGCGGGCGTCGGTCCCTCGGGATCCATGTGCAACCGTGCCAACGCCTATACCGGTACCCGGCCGAAGGTATCGATTTCAGGCTCGAGATCGCGTAGGGCCGCGAGGATCTCGACGCTCCGCTCGTCGGAGGCCAGCACGGCTCCGTCGATGACGACCAGCTGACGGCCGCGGAAGGCCTCCGGCAGGTCCGGCAGCGGAGGCAGGTTCAGCACCCGGAAAGAGGTCGAGACCTCGTCGGGAGCGTCGGCGGTCCACTCGACCCAGCGCCGCAACACCTGTTCGGTCTCGGTCCGGTCCCACACCAACATCCCGGCATAGGCGGCTCGGAATGGGAGTATCGCGAATTCCAGGGTCGTCACGATGCCGAAGTTTCCGCCACCTCCGCGCAGTGCCCAGAACAGCTCGGAGTTCTCGGTCGCGCTCGCCCACCGGATGGAGCCGTCGGCGGTCACCAGCTCCACCCCGGTCAGAGCATTGGTCTGCATGCCGAGCTTGCGCGAGTACATGAAGATGCAGTTCCGCAATCACTGCAGCGCCTCGTCCAACTCGCCCCTTCGCCAGCGTGCGTACCCGCCCCATACCTGGGCGGCCAGCACAGCGAACAGGTCGCCCTTGCGGTAGGCCTTGGCCAGCGCGTCATCCCACTGATCCGGCGGCGCCGCCTCGGCGACCTCCAACACGTTGCGGGCGACCGATCCCATGAAGCCCTGGTCGACGCTGTCCAGGGTGTCACCGGACAAAGCGAGCCGGGCCAGGTCGACGGCGCCCTGCCGGCTGGTGCCGGTGAGGGTGATCTCCCACGCCGTGGTAGCGGCCAGGCTCAACGCGCCCGGCCCGTTTCCGGTGATCTGCGGACCGGGGCCGGGCGGGGTCCCCAGCGCGTGCATATGCGAGCTGATCCGTGAGATCGCCTGCAGCCATTGACGTTCGTCGTCGTAGTCGGCAGGTAGCTGGGCGATGATGGACTCCGCGGTCTCCCGGGAGTCCCCACGGGCACCGGCGAAGATCTCGACGCGCCCGAGCATCACCGCCGCGTGGGCGCGTTCCCGGATGTCGGTCAACCGTTCCCGTGCGATGGTCAGATGGTCGAGCGCGGCCGGGACGTCCGTGAGGGTCTCGACTCGCCCGAGTTCCAGGTACAGCTGCGGCGCGAGCGCGGGGTCCGGTGGCTCCGCCAACGCGCGGCGCATATAGGTGACGGCGCCGTCGGGTGCTCCCCGGGTGGCGCTGCGGGTGGCGGCGGTCAGCAGCGTCCGGACGGCCTGTTGGCCGCCCCGGGGTGGACTCTTGAGGAGCTGGGCCGCAACCTGTTCCGGTGACGCGCCGGCCGCGGTGAGGATCCGGGCGGCCTGCTCGTGCTGCATTTCCCTTGTGCCCAAGGGGATATCATTGTAGACCGCGTCCCGCACCAGCGGGTGAACGAAGTCCAGCGGGTACTCCGGACGGAGCACTTCCGCGCGGGCAAGTGATCCCATCGCCTCGGCGACGGCCGTCTGCGGCAGCCCGGTGAGCTCGGCGACGATCGGTAGCGACGCCCCGTCACCGAGGATCGCGACCGCGCGGGCCGCAGCGCGACTCTCCGGCGGCATCCGGGTGAACCGTCGTAGCACCATGCTGGAAACGGCCCGAGAGCCTATCGCCCGCACGGTATCCACGTTCGATGCGGTCGGCTTGATGCCGTCCGATTCCAGGGCCCGCAGCAGCTGACGGAGCAGCAGAGGGTTCCCGCCGGTCGAACGCCGGCAGGCGGCGACGAATCCCTCGTCGGGATCATCCCCCAGCCGGGCGCGGACGAGTTCGCCCACACCGGATCCGCTCAGCGGGCGCGGCGAGACCACCAGAACGCTTGCCTCCGAGACGATCTCGGCCAGTGGGTCATCGTTGTCGTGTTCCTCCCCGGTGCGCAGGGTGAGGACCAGTGTGACCGGCAAACCCTCGAGCCGGTGGGCCAGGGCCGGCGGCGCCGGCGAACAGCTCGGCCTGGTCGGCACCGGCCACGATCGGCTCGAAAAGCTGCCGCACCACGCCGTACCCGTATTCCTTCTCCAGCTGGGTGCCCCGGGCGGCGAGCACTCTGGCGCCGATGGCCCTGGTGCGAACCTCTCGCAGCAGCCGGATCTTTCCGATGCCGGCCTGGCCTTCGATCAACACCACTGACCGTCGCCGTCCAGCGCTGAGCCCACGGCATCGGCAATCGCCGCGAGATCACCGTCGCGTTCGACGATGTCGATGTCGCCGCCGACGATGGGCGGGGGAAGCGGTTGCAGTGCGACGGTTGTCTCTGGATGGGGCGGCTGCTGGCGGGTTTGGTCAGACTGGTGAGACGGCCTAACGGGGGTGGCTGCAAGACTGTCGGACTGTGCGAGGATCTCGCCTTCGAGCGAGCGCAGCGCCGGTCCCGGATCCACCCCGAGGTCGTCGGCCAGCAGTTCGCGTACCCGGCGCAATGCGGCCAGCGCATCAGCTTGCCGGTGTGCGCGGTAGAGCGCCAGCACGAGCAGTCGCCAGCGTTCCTCGCGCAGCGGGCCTCTGCGACGAAAGACTCCAGTTCCGTTACCAGCACAGCACTCTCGCCGCGCTCGAGTCGTGCACCGTACAGCCGCTCGCGCGCGACGGCGTGCAATTCAGTCCATCGGTGCGCTGTCGGTCGTGCCCATTCCTCGTCGGCGTACTCGGCCACCGCGGCGCCGCGCCAGAGCGACAACGCCTGCGAGAGCGTCGCGATGGTGACGGTCGCCGGGTCGTGGCCGTTGACGGTCACCGGGTCGGTGACCAGGGATTCGAACCGCCAGGCGTCGACGGCGTCCTCCGGCAGGCGCAGCCCGTAGCCAGGGCCGACCCGCTCGATGGCGCCTGTCCGCAGACCCGGTGCGCCCTCCGGGTTCAGCCGCTTGCGCAGATGCGAGATGTGCGCGTGCAGGGCGGGCTGCGGAGCGGCGGGCGGAGAATCGGGCAAGACGGCGTCGGCGAGTGCGTCCACCGAGACCACCCGGCCGTGCCCGAGCACCAGCGCCACCAGCACGGCCGCCTGCCGCCGCCCACCGAGTTGTACCGGCCGGCCGTCCAGCCGAACCGACAGTGGGCCGAGCACGCCGATGGTCAACCCCTGTGCAGGGGCATCCAGAACGTCGGCCACGTCATCTCCGCTGGTCGGGCAGTTGGTCGATGAACAGTAGAAGGCCGGACGTTGATCGCGCCAGATCCGGCGGGGAAATCACCCGGGGCTGCCGGAACCGGTACCCGGCCGGCCCTGCGAAGATGTCGATCCGAAGCCACTCGGCGGCCCGCGATTCGATGAGCCGCGGTCACCTGTTGGCTGAGGCACGGGCGTTCGGCGGAGCCCCCAGGCAAGTGGTCACGCCGTGCCGGGACGGTCCGCGGTCAGGCCGACGAGTTCGGCACTGACATCCCAGAGCCGGCCCGCGGCGGTCACATCGTAAGAGAGCTTGTTGGAGGTCCTGGGTATGCGGTTGGCGAAGTACCGGCCGCTGATGCCCTCGACGTCGACCGACGACGCCAGGTAGATCGACGTCAGCGCGCCCTGCGACGGAGTCTTCAGGAACCGCAGGAACGGCATCGCTGCCCTGGTCAGGACGGAGGGGTCTTCTGCGCCGAAACCGGTCCGCACGACTCCCGGATGCAGCGCGTCGGCGGTCACCCCGGTGCCGGCGAGGCGACGCGCCAGCTCGTAGGTGAACATGACATTGGCGAGCTTGGACTGGTTGTACGCGCGCGACCCGGAATAGTGCTGCGCGCCCTGCAGGTCGTCAAAGTCGATACGGCCCATGCCTTGTGCGTTGGACGCGACGGTGACGACGCGCGCCGGTGCGGTGGCTTCGAGACGTTCGAGCAACAAGTTCGTCAGCAGGAAGGGGGCAAGGTGGTTGAGCGCGAAGGTGCGCTCCAGGCCGTCGGCGGTGAGGTGCCGATGAGCCCAGAACCCGCCCACGTTGTTGACCAGCACGTCCAGCCGCGGGTACCGGGCGAGCACTTCGGCGGCAAGCCGGCGCACCTCGGCCTGGCTGGACAGATCGGCGGAGTAAGCGTCCACGGCCGGATTCCCTGACTCCCGGGCGATCTCGGCCGCGGCCTGCTGGGTGCGGCTCGGATCGCGGCCGGTGATGGCCACCTGCGCGCCCAGCCCCGACAGGCCGATCGCGGTCGCCCGGCCGATACCGCCGGTGCCGCCGGTCACCAGGACTGTCTTGCCGGCCATGGATCGCGTGCCGCCGGAGTCGGGTGTCATCGCTCTGTCCCAATGGTCGGCCGCTCGATCGTGATCACGACTTTGCCGCGAGCACGGCCCTCCTCGACGTACTGCACCGCGGCAGGGGTCTGGCTCAGCGGATAGGTCCGATCGATGACCGGTGTCACCGCGCCCGAGGAGATGAGTTCGCGCAGCACCAGCAGGTCGGCCGAGTTCTCCGACGCCATGAGCGAGCGCAGTCGCTGGCCGACGAAGGCGGACAGCAGGGGTGCGCGGAGCTGCCGTTGGAAGCCGCCGAGCCAGCGCCCGCCGGTTTCGCCGCCGACGATGACCAGCGTTCCCTTGTCGGTGAGCGCGCGCCGGAGGTGGGTCAACGACCGATTGCCGCCGATGTCGAGGATGGCGTCGTACTGCAGAGCGCCCGCGGTGATGTCCTCGCGGGTGTAGTCGATGACGTGGTCGGCGCCGGCGGAGCGGGCGACGTCCAGCTTCGACGTGCTGCACACGCCGGTGACCTCGGCCCCGAAGGCCTTGACGATCTGGACGGCGAAGGTCCCCACCCCGCCGGAGGCGCCGATGATCAGCACGCGCTGCCCGGACCGCACCTCTGCGCCGTCCCGAACGGCCTGCAGCGCGGTGAGCGCCGACACCGAGACCGCGGCCGCCTGCTCGAAGGTGAGGTTCGCCGGCTTGGGCGCCAGCTTGTCGGCGCGGGCGGCGGCGTACTCGGCGAAGCAGCCCTCACCGATGCCGAAGACCTCGTCGCCGACCTCGAGGGTCGTCACATCTGCGCCTAGCGCGACGACCGTGCCGGCGACTTCCCTCCCCCTGACCTTGGTCTTGGGAGCGCGGATGCCGTACCCGGCGAGCCGCACCGGGTACGGCAGGCCCGCCATCAGGTGCCAGACACCGCGATCAATGCCTGCCGCGTGCACCCGGAGCAGAACCTCGCCCGCCGCGATCTCGGGCCGGTCGATCTGGGCGAGCCGGAGCACGCCCGCGGCATTGCCGTACTCGTCCTGGACGACCGCCGTCATCGCTGACATCGCAATCACCTCGGCTGGCAGCAGCGCTGGGTCCGTTCCGGGAGTGCTGTGATGGGTGATCATGGTGGTGGCTCCTTGCGTTTCGAGTGTATGGGTGGCCCTGAGAGAGGGTCAGCTGGCGGCTGGGATTGCGATGGGGTTCGCGACTGGGATTGCGACGGCGGTGGCGACTGGCGTAGTGATAGAAGGCCGACGACCGTTGATCAACAGCCAGACCATCAGCACGACTTCACCGATCCCGGTGACGGCGGCGATGCTGATCGAATATCCCGGGATCAGTAGCGTGCCTGCGGCGTCGGCCAGGTAGCCGATCCCGGCGAGGGCCAGCGCAATCCCGATGATCCTCGGGACGGAGCCCGATCGAAGGACCAGGTAGCCGATCAGCAGCAGGTGAATGCCGAACAGCACGAGGCCGGCCTGCCAAATGGCCGAGAAGGCATCGGTGCCGGCCAGCGTGCGGTTGGCGTCGCCGGAGACCGGGAGCACTCCGACCAGCCTGCTGATGGCCACTGCGAACACCGCGGCGTATCCGATCCGGAACGCGGCTGCCAGCAGGGACACGCTGCTACTCACCGGCGCGAACAGGGCGAACAACGCGACCGCGACGACGACATCGAGCGCGACGACGACGATGAACGCGGCGATACCCCAGCGGAACAGACCTTGGGAACCGGCGATGTCCCGCGCCGTTTGTTCGGCATCGCCCGGCGTGACGAGACCTTCGAGAACGACGAAGTTGGCGAATACCGCCAGCAGGGTCATCACCAGGAGACCCATTCCGGCCGTCAGGCTGGCACCCCGCGAAACGCCCCGCGCCGCGGTGAGCGGACCCCGAGGTGTTGCCTGTCGCCCTTTCCCAACCTGGACACCTTCGGCGATCGTCATGATGTGTGCTCCTTACGTTGTAAGCTTATGACGTAAGTAGTACGCTTACGATGTAAGTAAGTCAAGGCCCAGACCGATGGAGGATTCAGATGGCAGACCCGGGCGCGGAACCCAGGGTGCGGCTGAACCGCGATCGGGTGCTACGGGTCGCGGTCGGGTTGGCCGACACGGGGGGTATCGAGTCGCTGAGCATGCGCAAGCTCGGGGTGGAGCTCGGGGTGGAGGCGATGTCGCTGTACAACCACGTGGCGAACAAGGCCGACCTGCTCGACGGCATGATCGACGTCGTGTTCGCCGAGATCGACCTTCCCGCCGGCGATTCCGACTGGCGGGTAGCCATGCGCCGGCGAGCGATGTCCGCCCGCGAGGTGCTGGCCCGGCACCGGTGGGCCACTGGCCTGATGGAGTCGCGGACCACCCCGGGCCATGCCACGCTGCGGCATCACGACACCGTGCTCGGGACGCTACGGGGAGCGGGATTCTCGATCGAGCTGGCCGCGCACGCCTATTCCGCGCTGGACAGCTACATCTACGGTTTCGCGCTGCAGGAGCCGAGCCTGCCGTTCGACAACGGCGAGGAGACCGCGAAGGTTGCCCAGGCGATCATGGCGCGATTCGCCTCCGGCGAGTACCCGCACCTCACCGAGATCGCCGTCGACCATGTGATGCAGCCCGGGTACGACTACGGCAACGAGTTCGCCTTCGGGCTCGAGCTGATCCTGGACGGTCTCGACCGGGCGCTGCGGGCGGGGTGATCTGCCGATCCGGCGACCAGGAAACATGGTCCGCGCGACGCGCGGACCCGCCCACACTGGATGCCGGACACCATGCAGGACCGGGGCGCGGCGTTGGTGTAGTGGAAGGTGTCGTTGTTCGCCGTCAGCGCGGTGGCTTGGGTCCCCCAACCCGGATCGCGACGGCGTACCAGATGGCCTCGGTCGAAATCGTTGTTGAGGTACAGCTCGGGTCCCGCCTGCTCGATCGCCGGAATCCGTGGATCGAGGAGCCAGACGTCCCTGGTCCGTTCGATCTCGATCAGCAGCCCGCCGTGGATATTCACGGCGGTGACGGCCGCCAGCCGACGATCGGGCCGGAACGCCACCGAGAGGTGCAGGTAGTCGAGCTGAACCGTCGGTACCGTCGCGGTCGGTGCCGGCGCGGGCAATCCCAGGAATTCATCGTCATAACCGGGCATGACATCCCCCTGAGCTGTGCCTCACCTCACTGGACGACATCCGGCTGTGATGGCAGCCTCGACCTCGAGGTGTCACTGGGCGAGGTATCACTGGGGCAATGACTGGGCGAGGTATCACTGGGCCCGGACCGCTGTCTGACTGTTCGTCGGGTCCGCGGACACTGGCCCGACGTCGGCCGAAATCGGCTCGGAACCGTGCACCGACCTGTGGAGGTGGCGTGTTGCCATGACCGACCAGCCCGGATCTTTCGCTCCCGACCCGCGTCCCAGCGGTGGGCGGCACT
>JBBQJM010000163.1:0-8278 GCA_038325895.1 Mycobacteriales bacterium | reverse complement strand
TCAGGTACACGTCGGCGCCGGAGCCCGCCGCCGCTGCGAGTTCCGAATCGCCGGCGCCGCCGCAGACCGCCACGACGGAGATCACCCGACCCGGGTCACCGGCCGCCCGCACTCCGGTGACGGTCGCCGGCAACCGGTCCGCCGCCAGCGCGGCGAACTGCCGGAGCGTGAGGGGCCTGGGCAGCCGGCCCACTCGGCCGCTGCCGGTGTGCGCGGGATCGGCGTCGTCCGGCCGCAGCGGTCGCTGGTCGGTCAGTCCCAACGCGGCGGCCAGCGCGCTGTTCACCCCGCCGGGCGCCCGGTCGGCGTTGGTGTGCACCGCCACGTGGGCCACCCCGGAGCGGATCATCCGGTGCAGCAGAACACCTTTCGCCCGGTCGGCGGCCACCGACTGGACCGGCCGGAACAGCAGCGGGTGGTGGGTGACGAGCATCTCGGCGCCGCCACTGATCGCCTCGTCGACCGTGCCGGCGTCCACGTCGACGGCGAGCAGCACGGCGGTGACCGGGTCGTCCGGGTCCCCGCAGGTCAGCCCGATCCCGGTGTCCCAGTCCTCGGCGAGCGATTCCGGGTACGCCCGGTGCAGGACATCCAGGACGTCACGAACGCGGGCCATGGCGCCTGAGTCTGCCAGTCCGGGTGACAATGGGCGGGTGACGGCTGCCCCTCGATTCCGCTCCGCCCACGAGTCGGACACGTTGAAGCCGGACGACGCGCGCCTTCACGTCTGCGTGGTCTGCTCGGGCAACATCTGCCGTTCGCCGATCGGCGAGCAGGTGCTGCGGGCGGCGATCGAGCAGGCCGGCCTGTCGGACCAGGTGCGGGTGTCGAGCGCGGGCACCGGCGACTGGCACGTCGGCCAAGGCGCCAACGAGCGCGCCGTCCGGGTGCTGCGGGCGGCCGGCCTGGCCACCGAGCACCGTGCGCGGCAGATCACCAGGGCCGATCTGGACGGGATCGACCTCGTGCTGGCAGCCGATCGGGGGCATGTCCGCGAGCTGTGCCGGATGACGTCGGACCGGGACAAGGTGGCGCTGCTGCGCAGTTTCGATCCGGATGCCGACGACGACGAGGTGCCCGACCCGTATTACGGCCCAGATTCCGGATTCGACGAGGTGCTCGCCATGACGCAGGCCGCGGCGCCCTGGGTCGTCGACGAGATCCGCCGCAGGCTCGGGCATTCCGGCCGGTGACGACCACCCCGGCTCGATCGGCACGGTCGGCACGGTCGGATCGGCCCACCGGCATCCGGCGTTGGGCTTTCCTGGTGCGACCCGGCTGGCTGACGATGATCGCCGCGGTCCTCGGGTTCGCCGCGGCCTGCTTTCTGATCCTGGCGCCCTGGCAGTTCGGCCGGAACGCCGAGCGGTCCACGCAGAACGATGCCGTGCAGGCCGCCGTCAGCGCGTCCGCGGTACCGGTCACGGACCTGATGTCGACCACCGCCGAACCGGCCGCCGTTGCGATCTGGCGCCCGGTGACGGCGACCGGAATCTACGAACCCGACCGGCAGATGTACGTCCGGCTGCGGCAGGACGGCGGCGGCAATCCGGTGTCCGAGGTGGTCGTGCCGCTGCTGCTGGCCGACGGCACCCGGCTGCTGGTGGACCGCGGGTACGTCTCGTTCTCCGACGTCCAGGCGGGTGTCCCGCTGCCGGCACTGCCGACCGGCACCGTGACGGTCACCGGACGGGTCCAGGTGGACCAGACCGATCCGGCGAACCGGGCCGCGGTGCGGGTCGACGGCCGCACCGAGGTGTACGCGATCAACGCCGCCGCCGTCCCCGCTGAAAACTCCGCGGCAGGAGCCGGTTCTGGTCCTGTCGATGCCGACACGTTCTACCGCGGGTACGTCCAGCTGACCGCCCAGAGCCCCGGAGCGCTCGGGGAGATCGGGCTGCCACAGGTGGACGCGGGGCCGTTCCTGTCGTATGCGTTGCAGTGGTGCGCTTTCGGCGTCATTGCACTGATCGGTTTGGTGGTGTTCATCTACCGGGAGGCCACCGGCGGACGCCCCGAGGACGACCACGACTGGATCGGACGGGACGAGCCGCCCGCCGGGGAGGGTTGGAACGGCCAGGGATGGGCTGCAGACCCGGCCGGCGCTGTCCCGCCTCCTGCCGGCCCGTCTCCTGCCGGCCCGCGTCCTGCCGGCCCGTCTCCTGCCGCCCCGCAAGCGGCCGACAGCGACGGGAACAACCCGCCGGTGCCGGCCGCCGGGTCGCGCAGGCGGCGGTCCCGCGACGGGTTCGACCCCTCACAGCTCTACGACGACTGAGCCGGCGTGACGGGGGAACCTCCGGTTCCGGCGGCCCATCGGGCCGCGTGGGTCTATCGGGCCGCCGCGACCGAACGGGCGGTGACCGACCGGTCATTGCGCCGGCTGTGGGCGATCCCGGCCACCATCCTCGGGCTGAACAGCTCCCCGCCACCGGTCTCCCACCGGGTCTTTCTCAGCTGGAACTACTGGTGGCAGGCGCACCTGCTCGACTGCCTGGTCGACGCCGAGATCCGCGATCCGCGGCCGGCTCGCCGGCGCCGGATCACCGCACTCCTTCGCGCCTTCCGGATCCGCAACCTGGGCACTTGGACGAACCGGTACCACGACGACATGGCCTGGCTCGGCTTGGCCCTGCAGCGCTGCGATGACCGTCTCGGCACCGATCACGGGCCGGTGATCCGGCGGCTGACCGGCGAGATCGTCACCGCATGGTCCGATGCGGAGGGCGGCGGCATTCCCTGGCGGCGGGGCGACGAGTTCAAGAACACTCCTGCCAACGGGCCGGCCGCGATCCTGCTGGCCCGCACCGGACATCTCGACCGCGCGGTGGCCACGGTGCACTGGATCGACGCAGGCCTGCGCGACCCGGACACCGGGCTGATCTGGGACGGGCTGCGGCCGGGGCAGATCGAGAAGGTCGTGTACAGCTACTGCCAAGGTGTCGTGCTGGGCGCCGAACTTGAGGTGAGCTCGAGGACCGGCCGACCGCGGGATCGGATCCACCGGTTGGTGGCCGCCGTCAACCGTCATCTGTCCTCCAGGTCGGGGGTGCTGGCGGGCCATGCGGGAGGCGATTCCGGCCTGTTCACCGGCATTCTGGCCCGCTACCTGGCCCTCGTCGCCGCCGAGCTGCCCGTCGTCGACGCCGCCGACGTCACCTCGAGGTCGCTCGCCAGGAGGTTGGTGCTGGAGTCCGCCGCGGCGGCCTGGTCGAACGCCGCGTTCGTCGACGGTGGGCCGCTGTTCGGTGCCGACTGGTCCCAGGCTGCGCGGCTGCCGTCGGAGCATGGTCGCGAACGGCGACCCGAGCGCGATCTGTCGGTGCAGCTCTCCGGCTGGATGTTGATGGAAGCCGCTGCGGCCCTTGGCGACTGACGCCGCACGTTCGCAACGGCAGGAGGCGTCAGGCAGGGTCGGTCGTCCTGAGCAGGAACACGGCGTACGCCGTGATCCAGGCGAAGCCGAGAGCGACACCGAGGAACAGCCGCCAGCTGAAGCCCGGTCCGAACGGGATGCCCAGCAGCAGGCAGGCAACGGCCACGACTCTGGTGGTGAGGGCGGCAGCCCGACGGTGCTCGGCGGTCAAGCGGTGCGCGACCACGAAGCACGCCACGACCAACGCCACGAACGCCAGCGGCGGGGCGATCGCATGCATCAGCCCGTGCGTGCTCAGGCTGGTCGGGTAGTCATCAGGCGTCCCGGGCGGGTACGCCAACGCCGCGTCAGGGACGAACGCGCCGCCGATCAGCAGGCCGACCCCGAAGACCGCGAGCAGGACCGGCGCCCAGGTGTGGCCAGGCCCGGTGGCGAGCCGACGCCTGACCCCGACAGCGAACGCCAGGCTGAGCAGGCCCGCGAGCAGGAAATTCGTGATCTGGATCCAGCCCAGATCTCCCAGCGACAGCATGCTCAGCGGCTGGTGGGACAGGCTGAATCCCGTACGGGTCAGTGCCTGCACGCCCGCGGTGACGACAAAGATGGGTCCGGCGACAACGCCCGCCCCGAGCAGCAGCTGGGTTGATGTCGGCTTCTGGGGAGTCGTCGACGGGTTCGCGCTGGTGGTGGTTGTGCTGGTCCTGTTCGTCATGGTCAAGTCGCTTCCGTGTGGTGTGGAGGTGGTGGTGGATCGGTCACCCCCACGTCGACCCACCTCGTTCGTTCTCGACACCCACCCACGGAAATCGCTTGAAGAAGTCGCTGAAAAAGATCTTGCTGACCGATGTCGAGAACCGGTCACTCCGGTCGACGTGACAGCAGTGGCCGGCGTCAAGGACCGGCTGCCTCGAGAAGGAGGAACACCATGCGTTTCATGACGTTCATCAAGTCCGACGAGTCCATGCCCTACGGGCCGCCGCCGCCCTCGCTGTTCGAGGCGATGGGTCAGTACGCGATGGAAGGCGCGGTGAACGGGACCCTGGTCGAGCAGGGCGGCCTGGGATCCAGCGAGCAGGGCGCGATCGTGTCACTGGCCGACGGGTCGATCACCACCCACGACGGTCCGTTCACCGAAGCCAAGGAGCTCATCGGCGGGTACGCGGTGATCGAGGTCCGGTCCAAGGACGAGGCGATCGAACTCGCCCGCCGCCTGCTGCAGATCCACCTGGACAACTGGCCCGGTTGGGAGGGCAGCTGCGAGGTGCGGCAGCTGTTCGTCAACCCGGTGGACGTGCCGGCCTGACCGACGGCGACCGGGCACCGCATGCGCCGGGTCGACAGAGTGTCGCCCCGGTTGTTTGCCCGCCGACGACGCGGGGTGCTCTGATCGATGGGTGAGCGAGCAGAGCACCCCCGCCGGGGCCGCGAACGGCGCGATCGAGGCCGTCTGGCGGCTGGAGTCGACCCGGCTGATCGCCGCGCTGGTGCGCATCGTCCGTGACGTCGGAATGGCCGAGGATCTCGCACAGGACGCGCTCGTCGCCGCCCTCGCGCAGTGGCCCACCGATGGCATTCCGAACAATCCCGGGGCCTGGCTCATGACGGCCGCGAAGCGCCGCGCCATCGACCAGTTCCGGCAGGGCGAGCGCCGGGATCGCAGCTACATCGCCATCGCGCGGGACCAGGCAGGCGAGGTGATCGTGCCCGATTTCACTTCCGCCCTCGACCATGTCGAGGACGACGTGCTGCGGTTGATGTTCGTCTGCTGCCACCCGTCGCTCACCACGGACGCGCAGACCACGCTGACACTGAAGCTCGTCGGCGGGCTGACGACCCGGGAGATCGCCCGGTCGTTCCTGAGCACCGAGGCCACCATCGCCCAGCGGGTGGTCCGGGCCAAACGGACACTGGCCGACGCGCGTGCCGCCCTGGAAGAGCCCGATGCCGCGGAGCGACGGGAGCGGCTGGCTGCCGTGCTGGTGGTCGTCTACCTGCTGTTCAACGAGGGCTATTCGGCGACAACGGGCGATGACTGGATGCGGCCGGCGTTGTGTGACGAGGCCATCCGGCTCGGCCGCATCCTGGCCGCCCTGGTGCCCAATGACGCTGAGGTGCACGGGCTCTCGGCCCTGATGGAACTCCAGGCGTCCAGGCTGGGGGCCCGCACCGGAGAAGATGGGGAACCGGTGCTGCTGCTGGATCAGGACCGCAGCAGATGGGATCCCACCCATGTGCGGCGTGGGTTGGCGGCGCTGGACCGTGCCGAAACACTGGGTGCCGACCCGGGCCAGTACACGCTGCAGGCCGCCATCGCCGCGTGCCACGCGCGGGCGCGGAGCGCGGAGGCGACCGATTGGGTGCGGATCGCGTCCCTGTACGAGCAATTGGCTCGGATCAGCGGGTCGCCGGTGGTCGAGGTGAATCGTGCGGTGGCGTTGAGCATGGCGTACGGGCCCAGCGCCGGGCTGACGCTGATCGACCAGCTTGTCGATCTCCCGGCGCTCCGCGGCTATCATCTTTTGCCCAGCGTGCGCGGCGACCTGCTCGACAAGCTCGGCCGGCGCGACGAGGCGCGGGCAGAGTTTGAGCGAGCCGCCGCCATGACGAAGAACAGCCGGGAACGGGCGCTGCTGCTGGAGCGGGCAGCCCGGAGCTGATCGGGCCGGGCCGGGCCGGGGTCGACCGGGTGGCGGGATACTCTCCTGCCATGCGCGTCGGAGTGGTCATCCTGCCCCAATTTCACTGGCCGGAGGCCCGGGCGCGGTGGAAGGCACTGGAAGACAAGGGGTTTGCGCACGGCTGGACGTACGATCATCTGGCCTGGCGTGACCTCGCGGACCAGGACTGGTTCGGCACCATCCCCACCCTGACGGCCGCGGCGACCGCGACCAGCACGCTGCGGCTGGGCACCTGGGTCACCTCGCCCAATTTCCGCCATCCGGTCACGCTGGCCAAGGATCTGATGACGCTGGACGACATCTCCGGCGGCCGGGTCATCGCCGGCATCGGCGCCGGCGGTGTCGGTTGGGACGCAGAGGTTCTCGGCTTCGAGGTGCTTCCTCCCGGCCGGCGGGTGGAGCGTCTCGACGAGTTCGTCACGCTCGTCGACCTGCTCCTCACCCAACCCGACACCACCTGGCACGACCCATATTTCCATGCGGTGCGGGCGCGAATGATCCCGCCGGGCAGTCGTTCCCGGGTGCCGCTGGTGGTAGCGGCGAACGGTCCGCGGGCGATGGCGGTCGCGGCCAGGGCCGACGGGTGGGCCACCACCGGTGCGCACGGACCGGAAGCGACAGTGGACGAGTGGTGGGAAGGGGTCGCGGGTTTGTCCCGCCGGTTCTCCGAGATCGCCACGGCGGCGGGCCGGGCGCCGGAGGAGTTCGGCCGGTATCTCAGCGTCGATTCCGCGCCGGTGTTCTCGCTGAGCAGCCTGGACACGTTCACCGATGCCGCCGGGCGGGCGCAGGAGTTGGGGTTCACCGACCTCGTCGTGCACTGGCCGCGCTCAGAGGGTGTCTATGCGGGCGACGAACGGGTGCTGGACGATGTGGCGGCGTTGCTGATCGACGGGCACGTCCGGTTGTGATCGAGTCGTTCGCCGGGCCCGCGGGCCGGGGTGATCAACGCGGTTGGATACTCCGGCGCGCCGTGGGCATCTGCGGGTCGATCCGGCCGGCGAACACCACGATCGCCGCGGCGATCATCACCCCGCCGCCCGCCGCGGTGATCCAGGGACCGATCGCGGCGTAGGTCTCGCCGGCGTCGAACACCCCGGCATCGCCGGGGGTGATGCCGCGCAGCACCCCCCAGCCCAGGCACGCCAGGCCGCACAAGGTCAGCACCGCGGCGGTAATCCGGTGCGGCCGGGGGTTCCGGCCGGCGTTCGCCGCCAGCGTGATCGCGGCAACCGCCCCGATGGTCCCGAAGATGAACCCGATCAGCCCGGGGCGGTACGTCCAACCGTCCATCACATCGTTGAGGTTGGTGCCGGCAATCGAACTCGTGCCCGAGATCGAGCCCCACCCGGTGATGCTCGTCGTACCGCCGTCCTCGGTGTCGGTACCGATCCACGGGAGCAGGGACGCCAGCGCGGCCATGATCGCTCCGACTGCCGCCGCGGCTGCGACGGCACGGCGGACATTGGTGGTCCGGTCCGGCCGTGCGTGCATCAGGTCCTCGTTTCAGCTGGTGCCGGGTCTGCCCCGATCACGCGGCAATAGCCTGCCCGGCCGCCGACGGTACCGACAGATCGGGGCCTTCGTGCGCAGTCGTGACCGCGGCCGGTCGCCGTGAGGCGATCGGCCGCGAATCACCCGGGAGGGGTCCGGGTCCTCGGTGGCTACGGAGTGCCGTAGCTCGTCAGGGTCTCGTAGTCCATGAACAGCGTGGTCCGCCAGCTTGAGGGCCGCACCAGGTCGGTCAGCAGCTTGGAGGTGTTCGGCATCGACACACCCAACCGGTTCGCGAAGTGGTTGTAGCCGATCTCCCAGGTGATCTTCCAGGAGCCGTTGGTGGTGTTGATCGGAGCGGTACCCACCCAGTTCGGCGGCGGATTCTGCCCACCCTTGACGGCCGCGTAGATGTAGCCGGTGTTCAATTCCATCGCGGTCACGATGCGGTTCTTCTCGGCGCCGTACAGGTCGACGCCCTGCAGCCGCGCGGTTTCCGCGCCGTCGATCATCGCACCGAAACCCATCGCCATGTGGTTGATGTCCCGCAGCGTCTCACCCTGGAGCCCGCTGATGAACTTGGTCGGGTTGTGCCAGTAGTTCTTCAAGGTCGCAGCCGAGGTGGTGGACCGCTCGTACATCGTGCCGGGAGGCGAGATCGGCATCCCGGCCAGTTGCGGCAGCGCGTTCTTGTCACCGGCCATGTAAATGGCCGCGGGAACCTGCGCCC